>NZ_JAAKTL010000012.1:0-138027 GCF_049174415.1 Aeromonas sp. 601039 | reverse complement strand
GAAAAGCGGCTCAATGAATTGCTGAAATAAACTGTTCGACTTCTTATTGCTAAGAAATCGTCTTGGTCACTTCACCAAACATTGAAAATCAAAAATTGTTTTTGATGTTCGATGCTGTGAGTGCCCACACAGATTGCTTGATTCAAATTGTTAAAGAACGTCACGCTTGTCGCGTTGAGGAGGCGCATATTACGCTTCTCACTTCGAAAGTCAAGCAATTGTTTTCGCTTTTCTTTCGGCGCCCACTTCGCTAGGAAGTTGGCTCATCAGTTTGGCGTGTTCCGCCGTGCTGGTAGGGGCGCATTATAGGGAGCGGCGCTGCGATGACAAGACTTTTTTTGAAGAAAATCACGAAAATTTCAAATTATTCAATTAGAAACAGCTTATTCAGTGTATATATACAATGTTATCCACAATCCGGTTATTTCACTCCCATTTTAGCGTCATTTATGTCGCCTTTAGTGACCTTGGGAATGCCATACTGGAGCCGATAACCTCTCCCGAGTGGTCCATGGTAGCGCCAATCAGGAAAGCTGGTTACCATGGAGGTGAATATAGTGTTGCACCTTTTTTGCTTTCATTTACAAAAGGTCTTTTAAGATGAATTTATCCAAGTTTCCCGTATATATGCAGGCCGCAATCCTTGCCCTGGTATTGGCAGTGGTTGGCTACCTGGTTGCCCAGGCCCTGCAGTTCTCTTTGAAAGCGGAAGTGATTTTTGCAGCAGGTCTGGCCATCGGCGGTTTCGTGGTACCGCTGTTCCTGAAGCGAACCCCGGCTAATGTTGCCGAGTCGATCGCCAATCAGGAGACTTGCACCTTATATGTAGGCAACCTGCCCTATCGCGCCAATGAGATCGCAGTGCGCGAATTGTTTGCCGAACAGGGCCAGGTCATTTCCGTGCGGTTGATGAAAGACAAGGCAACCGGCAAGCGCAGAGGTTTCGGTTTCGTGGAGATGCCCGCCGCCGATGCCGCCAAAGCGATTGCCGCTTTGAATGATAAAGAGTATCAGCAGCGCACCCTCAAGGTGCGTGAAGCGAATGACAAACGTGATAAAGAGGAAAGAGAAGGTAGCGAAACTGACGCCTAACCGCTCGTCAGTACTTCACCTCTTCCAGTGATGACAGCCCCCATGCTTGCAAGGGGGCTGTCAGTTTTTGAGCCTCCCCATCCAGCCGGGTACAGTAAGCCCTGGCAATTACCTCTTCTATATGTACAGGCTGCACGGTGGCATGCCCGCCATTGTTCAGCAACCAGGCCACCCGTTTGGCAACAGCACTGCCCGAGTCAATAAGCTGGCATTGCGGCATCAGTTGCCCAATCTCTTCATTAAGTAGCGGGAAGTGAGTACAACCGAGCACCAGCGTATCCGGCTGCTCTTCCCCATCCAGCCAGTCGGCCAATACCTCGCGCAGCAACGCCATATTGACCGGCAAGCCCGCCAGCTTGTGTTCGGCTTCTATGACCAGCTCGGTGGTGCCCTTGAGCAGCACCCGCTTGCCGGGAGCAAACTGGGCGATCAGTTCGTGGGTATAGTCGCGGCTCACAGTGCCTGGCGTAGCCAGCAGACCGATACAACCATTGCGAGTCTGTGCAGCGGCAGGCTTGATGGCTGGCACCACCCCCACCACAGGAATATCCAGTGCCTCACGCAGGGCTGGCAGCGCTATGGTGCTGGCCGTATTACAGGCAATCACCACCAGATCGATATGATGACGGGCCACCATGGTGGTCACCAAGCGGGTGCAGGCAGCAATCAGGGCGGGCTCGCTCAATTCACCATAGGGGAAGTTGGCATTATCGAAGCAGTAGAAATAGTTGTGTGCCGGCAGAACGCGGCGGATCTCGCGGTAGATGGTCAGGCCACCCATACCGGAATCAAACACGAGAATATTGGCCACTTGAGCTCCCCTTTGGTGCAAGGCGGCGATCATACTCCCGCCTGCCGCCAATAGAAAAGGCCCTGCCAATAGCAGGGCCCCAGATTTTTCCGCTTGGCCGGGTCCGGCTTAGAGTGAGTAATCCATCGTCACGTAGTAAGCGCGCTCATCGGCCGGATACCCCACTGCAGTCTGATACTCCTTATCCAGCAGGTTGTTGATCTTGCCAGATACCTTGAGCGCCGGGGTGACCTTGTAGCCGACCGCCAGATTCCACACGCTGTAGCCACCGAGTTTGGTGGTGTTGGCCACATCGCCATAGCGCTCCCCCTGATAGATCCAGCTCAATGAACCATCAAACTGCTGCCACTGCGCCTGAGTCACCCACTTGGCCCCTTTACGGGAGATCAGCTGCAACTGCTTGTCGGTCACCTTGTCTTTGGGAGACTTATACTCGGCAGAGACCCTATGACTCAACCAGCCAGTGTCGAACTCCCCTTCCAGCTCGATCCCTTCAATGCGCGCCTTGCCAACGTTTTGTGGTGTCCACATCCCCTGACTGTTGGGAGCCCACTGGATCATATGTTCGAAGTCGTTGCGATAACCGGTGGCTCGCCACTCCACGCCAGCGGTTTGACCGTCCAGCATCAGCTCGCTGCTCTTCGACTCTTCCGGCTTCAGGTTGGGATTGCCTGACCCCGGATAGTAGATGTCGTTAAAGGAGGGGGCGCGGAAACCGGTGCCGTAGCGGGCACTCAGGCGGTAATCCTCGACAAAACGCCAGCCTGCGCCGGTCTGCCAGGTGTTGTGGCGGCCAAACTGCTCGTTGTCATCGCTACGGCCGCTCAGCTCGGCCTGCCAGGTCTGGTTGTCGAACTGGGCAAGGGCATAGAGGCCGGTATTGTCCCGCTCTTTGGCGTCGGCCGGATATGTGGCGCCGGAGGAGCGGGAGCGATCATCCAGTCGATCACTCTGCCAATCGGCCCCGCCTCCCAGCGTCCAGCTCTCGTTCAATTTCAAGCTGTTGACCCAGTTCAGGCTGTACTGGCGGGTGTAGGTTCGGTTATTGGCCTGATCACGGCCGCTATTGTCGAGATAGTCGTAGGCATCCTGTCTGGAGAAGGCGCCGCGCAGTTCGCTCAGATAGCGATCATCGTGATAGCGCGACCCCAGCTGATAGCTCTGGTTTTCAGTCCACGTTTCGGCTCGATGCGGCGCATAGTTTGTATCAGACCCCGCATACTGGGCCACATTGCGGAACCAGCGGGTCGTACCGAACAGATCCCAATTGCTGCCGAGCGCCTGCTGGTAGTCCAGCATGGCGTTGTAGCCCTGATGCCCGTGACGGTCACCATCGTTGATGCCGGGCAAGGGGTGTACGTTGTAACCCTCTTCATCATCAAAACCGCCAGCCACCTTGAGCTGACCCGCCTCACCTACCTGGCTGGCACTACTGAAAGCGGCCTGACGCTGTTGATGGGAACCAGCACCGATATTGAACTTGTGCTGATTTGTCCCCTTGTCGGGACGGGTAATGATGTTGATCACCCCACCGATAGCGTCGGAGCCGTAGATGGTGGCGCGCGGGCCGCGGATATACTCGATCCGCTCGACCTGATTGAGTGGCAGATTGTTCAGTTCGGTCATCCCGGCGGTCAAAGAGGCACTGCGCACCCCATCCACCAGCACCAGCGTCTGGGAAGAAGTGCCACCACGCACCCGCAGCGAGCTGAGCTGGCCTCGACCACCATTGCTGACCACTTCCACACCGGGCAGGGTCTTGACCACATCGGTCACGGTCTGGGCTTGCAGGCGATCGATCTCGTCCCGGGTCACCACATTGACCGGGGCAAGCACGCTGGAGGCAGGTTGGGCGACGCGGGTAGCGGTCACCACCATGGTGGGATTGACGGGAATGGTCAGCTGCTGGGCAAACGCCGCCGTCGGCAACAGGGCAGCCGCCAGAAATTTCTTCGACATGAGAGATCCTTAAGTTCGCGTAAGTATCTACTTCGTGGCCGGTTTCTCTCGGCCCGAAATACGAACTCTGGCAGGTCTTCGGGCTCGGGGGCTGATGGCCTACGGCGACGGCTTCCCGCCTGACGGCAGTGCCCTGATGTCGCTTCGTTCCCCCTTACCGCTGCGCGCCAGCTCCGGATTTTCACCGGATTCCCTATTAAGCATGATGCGCCAAAGCGGGAGGATTATAGGCAGAGCCAAGCTGGATGTATAGCCATCCAGATTTCTATTTCTTGCCAGCCAGCACCGTCAGCCGCAGCTGGGCCCCCTCCATTACCGCTTGTACCCCGGGATGGGAGAGATGGCGCCCTGCCGAGACCAGATAGTAAGAGAGTGTGACGTCGGTGAGGGTCGCAATCCGCTCCACTCCGTAGAGACGGCCAATCTCGTCAGCCATTGCCAGCGGTGCCGGGAAGATCCCCATCCCCGCCTTGCCGAACGACTTCATCAGGGTGGAATCATCAAACTGTCCCACCAGATGGGGATGAATACCCTGCTGGCGATACCACTCCAGCAGCCGATCGTGAGTGGCAGACTTCTCTCCGGGGATCAGCAGCGGCAACCCCTCCAGCGAGGCGGGAAAACCGTCCCGCGCCCGCGCCGCCAACTCGGGGCTGGCAAACAGCGCCAGCGGGCTGCGCCCCAGCTCGTGGTTGTAGCCACGTACACCACTGTCGGGAGGAAGCGGGCGATCGATCAGCACCATATCCAGCTTGTGACGGGCCAGCTCGCTGAACAGCTGCTCGGCCCGCTCCTCGTGACACACCAGCCGCAGCGGCGTTGCCAGCGCCATAGCCGGAGCCAGCAGCTCGAACGCCAGGGTGCGGGGTACCGAATCGGCGATCCCCACCTGCATTGTCAGCTCCTGACTGGCGTGGCGCAGGGTGTGCTCCAGCTCGGCGCCGAGCGAGAAAATCGCCCCCGCCTGCTCCTGCGCCTGCCGACCCGCAGCGGTCAGCACCAGACGCCGCCCCACCCGGTTGAACAGCGCCACCCCGAGGGACTGCTCCAGCTCGGCCACCTGACCGCTGATGGTCTGCGGCGTGAGATGCAGCTGTTCGGCGGCCTGCGTCACGCTGCCGCAGCGCGCCACATGCCAGAAGTAGTAGAGCTGTTTGTAGTTGAGCATGCCGTTCCCTATCAGTTTTTACCGAACAACCATCAGCGAGAATCTGATTTTATCGAAACATTGCGGGCTCTAGCATGCAAACATTATCTGAACTGCCCTGCGAACCATCATGCTGGACGTTGTTGTACTCTTCTTTCTGTTTGGTCTGCTGGCCGGTTTGGTGCGCTCCGAGCTCAAGCTGCCGCCCGCCCTCTACGACACCCTCTCTCTCTTTCTGCTACTGGCCATCGGCCTCAAGGGCGGCGTCGGTCTGGCCCAGCAATCCCTGCAACCCCTGCTGCCGCAACTTGCGCTGGTGATCCTGCTCGGCGTGGTGCAGACCCTGCTCGGCTTTGCCGTGCTGCGCCTCAAGATGAACCGGGTGGATGCCGCCGCTACCGCCGCCCACTATGGTTCGGTCAGCGTCGCCACCTTTGCGGTCGGGGTGAACTGGCTCACCGAGCGGGGCATCAGCTTTGAATCCCAGCTCTCCATCTTCCTCGCGGTGATGGAGATCCCCGCCATTCTGGTGGGCATAGTGCTGGCCCGCGGCATCAGTCGCGAGACCCGCTGGCGCATGCTGGCCCACGAGACCTTCCTCGGCAAAGGGGTAACCCTGCTGCTGGGCGGCATGGCCATCGGCTATCTGGCCGGGCCGGACGGGATTGCCCCGCTCAAACCGCTGTTTGTCGACCTGTTCAAGGGAGCGCTGGCGCTGTTCCTGCTGGAGATGGGCCTCATCGTCGCCCGTCAGTGTCAGGATCTGCGCCGCCACGGCCTGTTCCTGCTCGGCTTCGCCCTGTTGATGCCGCTCGCTTCAGCGGGACTGGGGCTGGCAGCTGGCCAGCTGATGGGCCTCTCTCTCGGCGGCCTGACCCTGCTGGCCACCCTGGCGGCGAGCGCCTCCTATATTGCCGTGCCGGCCACCATGCGCATCGCCGTGCCTCAGGCCAACCCGGGGCTATCCCTCAGCGCAGTGCTGGGGGTCACCTTCCCGTTCAACATCATGCTGGGGATCCCGCTTTACCACAGCTGGGCCCGCCACTTCACGGAGTAGCCACATGCAGACCGAGACCCGCACCCTGCTGACCGTCATTACGGAAGCCAATCTGGAGCCGACCCTGCTGCGCACCCTCACCCGCGAGGGGCTGCGCGGCTACACCATCACAGATGCCCGCGGCCGGGGGGATCATGGCGAGCGCAACGCCAGCTGGAGCGAGAGCGGCAACATCCGGCTGGAGGCGATCTGCAGTCGGGAGCAGGCGGAGCGGCTGCTGGCCCACCTGCAGAGTCGCTACTACCCCGATTACGCCATGATCGCCTTTCTGCAACCGGTCGAAATCGTGCGACCCGAGAAATTCTGAGCCGGCTTGCCGGCTCTTTTTGTTTACCAAAAGCAAACGTTTAACAGCGAGGATTCAGAAAAAATGAACACCCCTCCCCTGATCGGCCTGGTAATGGGCTCCGACTCCGACTGGCCCGTGCTGCAGGCTGCCGCCCGCATCCTCAAGGAGCACGGCGTGCCCTACGAGGCACAGGTGGTCTCGGCCCATCGCACCCCGGATCTGCTGTTCGAGTATGCCGCCACTGCCCGCGCGCGCGGCCTGTGTGCCATCATCGCCGGAGCCGGTGGCGCCGCCCACCTGCCGGGTATGGTCGCCGCCAAGACCACATTGCCGGTGCTGGGGGTGCCCATCCCCTCCCGACATCTCAAGGGGATGGACTCCCTGCTCTCCATCGTGCAGATGCCCAAGGGGGTACCGGTCGCCACCTTCGCCATCGGCGAGGCGGGGGCTGCCAACGCAGCCCTGTTTGCGATCTCTCTGCTCTCCGTTGCACAAGACGGCGACGCCCCCCGCTACCGGCAGCAGCTCGACGACTTCCGCACCCGCGAGCGCGACCGGGTGCTGGCACTGCAACTGGAGGAGCCGACATGATCCTGCCACCCGCCACCCTCGGCATGCTGGGGGGCGGCCAGCTCGGCCGCTACTTCGTGATGGCCGCCCACCGCCTCGGCTACAAGGTGGTGGTGCTGGATCCCGATCCGGCCAGCATCGCCGGTGCCGCCGCAGATCACCATATTGTCGCCCCCTATGACGACCAGACCGCCCTGTACGAGCTGGCTAGCCGCTGCGAGGCCATCAGCTGCGAATTCGAAAATGTGCCCGCCGCCACCCTCGCCCTGCTCGAAAAACAAAAGCCGGTGCGCCCGGCCGCCAGCGCGGTGCGGGTCTGTCAGGATCGCCGCGAGGAGAAAGCCTTTCTGCGCGGTGCTGACATCACGGTCGCCCCCTATCTGGCGCTACTGCCGGAAGAGCCTATCCCCGCACAGGCCAGTGAACTCTTACCCGCCATTCTCAAGACGGCCCGCGAAGGATACGACGGCAAGGGGCAGTGGCAGGTCAGTAATCTGGATGAGCTGGCGACGGCGCTGACAGCCAGTGGCGTGCCCTGCGTGCTGGAAAAACGGCTGGCGCTGGAGGGGGAATTTGCCCTGACCCTGGCCCGCAGCCCGAGCGGCGCCATCAGCGCCCTGCAGCTGGCGCAGAACTGGCACAGCGGCGGCATTCTCGATCAGACCCGCTCCCCGGCCAATATGCCGGCGCTGGAGCGCGAGGCCAAAGGGATCGCCGAGCACATCATCGCAGCCCTCGATTACGTCGGGGTGCTAACGGTGGAGTTCTTTCTGGTGGAAGGTCGATTGCTGGTCAACGAGCTGGCGCCCCGTCCCCACAACTCGGGCCACCCCAGCCTCGACAACGACGCATGCAGCCAGTTCGAGTTGCAGGTGCGCGCCCTGTGCGATCTGCCGCTACCGGAGCAGATCGCCGCGCGGCCCGCCCTGTTAATCAACCTGCTGGGGGATCTCTGGCAGAACGGCACGCCCGACTGGGCCGCCCTGCTGGCGCAGCCCGGCCTGCATCTGCACCTCTACGGCAAGGGCGAACCCCGCCCCGGCCGCAAGATGGGCCATATCACGGTAACCGGTGACGAGTGGCCAACGGTGGAGGAGCGCTGCCGCAAAGCCCGCCAGCTGCTGGGGCTAGCGCCACGCTGATCGAGCATCGGAAATGCAAAGACCCGGGCATGGCCCGGGTCTCTGTTTTTGCTTGCTGTGGCAGGAAGGCTTATCAGGCCCGCTCCACCGCTACCGGCAGGCGAATGGTGAGGGAGAGCACCAGCGCCACCACCAGCAACACCAGGATCAGGTGGAAAGTCGCCATAAAGCCGCCAAACAGGGAGGCCACAATGGAGCCGATAATGCTGCCCAGACCAAAGCCCAGATAGATGACGCCATAGTTCTTGGTCAGGTTGTTGAGACCGAAGAAGTCGCTCACCAGCGAGGGGTAGACGGTGATGGTGCCACCGAAGCTGAATGCCACACAGGCGACCGCCACAAAGAACAGGTTGGCGTTGAGCGGCACGAACAGCAGCAGCGCCATACCCGCCAGGGTAATCAGCTGGGCGATGGTGATGACCCGAATGCGGGACATCTTGTCGGAGAGGATACCCAGCACCAGACGGCCACCCAGGTTGGCCATGGCGATGATGGCGACGGCATTGGCGGCGACTACAGCAGGCAGACCCACCATCTTCTCGCCGATATCCTTGGCCACGCCGATGACGTAGAGGCCACTCATGCAGGCGGTGAGGAACATCAGCGCCAGCATCCAGTACTGCGGCTTGCGCATCGCCTCGGCCAGAGTGAAGTCACGGCTCTCGCTCTGCTGCACGGAAGCGGCCTGCTTGGGCGCATCCTTCATCAGCATGCCACCCACCAGCACCATGGACATCGCAATCAAGCCCCACAGCTGGAAGGTGGTCTCAAGGCCGGAGCTGGAGAGCAGCAGCAGGTTGATATATTTGAAACCGAGACTGCCGAGACCATAGGCACCGATGGAACAGGCGGAGATCAGCCCCTTGCGCTCTGGGAACCATTTCACGCAGTTGGAGAGGGTCATCAGGTAGCCGGTGCCGTCGGCAAAACCGACCAGAATGCCCGCGCAGAGGTAGAGCATCGCCAGATTGCTGGCATGGGCGGTGAGGAAGAAGCCGATGCCGAGCAGCACGCCGGCGCCCAAGGTCACGTTACGCACCCCGAATCGCTCCTGCAGCTTGCCCGCCATGGAGGAGGCGACCGCCAGCGAGAGGCTGAGCAGGCCGAAAGCGAAAGCGACCTGACTCACCGGCTCGTCCAGCTTGTCGGAGAGCTGGGCGTTGAACAGGCTCCAGGTATAGACAGAACCCAGTGCGAACTGGGTGATGATGGTACCGATCAGTGTCAGGTACCGGGTGCGATTCATCTCTTTGGTCATGATGCGTCTCGGTCGATGGCCTTAAGGAAATTGAGGCCACTATAGACAAGACGCTGTTCGCGCCGATCGATTAAGGCATGAAATGCAGATCGGCGGGAATGAATGACAATCAGAGCCGCATCAGCTGACGGAACGCCTTGATGTTGCTGCGACTGACCGGCACCTCGAACGGCAGATCATGGAGCCGGATGAGATAGGTGCTGTTGAACCAGGGGACTATTTCGCGGATCTTGTTGATGTTGACGCAGTAGGAGCGGTGGCAGCGGAAGAACCCCTCGGCAGGCAGGCGGCTGACAAACTCGCTGATGGTCATGGTCATCACGTAGCGATCATCGCGGGTATAGACATAGGTGAGCTTCTCGTCGGCTTCCGCGTAGTAGATCTGCTCGCAGGGGGTGACGATGATGCGCTCCCCCTTCACCAGATTGACGGTGCGATTGTGCGGGCTGTTCCCCTCGCCGCTCGCCTCCCCCGTGGTGACTGGCTGCGACTTGCCCGCATGCTCGAGCTTTTGCAGCAGATTGATGATTCGCGGCTCGTTGTAGGGTTTGAGGATGTAGTCGAACGCCTCCAGCTCGAACGCCTCCACCGCAAACTCCTTGTAGGCGGTGACGAAGACGATGTGGGGCGGATGGCTCGACTTGTGCAGGTTCTTGGCCAACAGCAGGCCGTCGATGGAGGGGATCTGGATATCCAGAAACACCACATCCACCTCGTGATCCTGCAGGTATTTGAACGCCTCCAGCCCATCCTCGAAGCTCGCCACTATCTCTATGGTGCTGTGCTGATTCACCAGATAGATCAACTCCTCGCGAGCCAGATACTCGTCTTCCACTATGATCGCTTTCAACATGACATTGCCCCCTGAAGAAGCACAGGAGAAGCAAGCTCCTCACGAATCAAACATTCGTCTTCCACAATGATCGCTTTCAGCATGACAACACCTCTCGCGGCACACACTTATCCTCAACCATGATGGCACTCAGCATGGCATCGACTCCTGATCCGGCAGATAGAAACTCACCTCGGTACCCGGTTCCAGCCGCTTGAGGTGCAGGCCGTCACCATAGAGCAGCTTGACCCTCTGATGCACGTTCATCAGGCCAATGCTGCGACTCTCCACCCGACCGGCGGCGACCCCGTCGATCACCGCCTGACTGATGCCGTAACCGGTATCGCGCACCGATACCCGGATGCCGCCCGCCAGCTGTTTCACCTCGATGGTGACCCGGCCCGGCGCGCTGCGGGGCTGGATGCCGTGCAGGATGGCGTTTTCCACCAGCGGCTGCAACAGCAGGCTCGGCACCTGAATGTGCACGTCGTCCACCTCGAACACCACCTCCAGCTTGTCGCCGAAGCGGGCCTGCTCGATTGCCACGTAGTCACGCACCTGCTGCAGCTCCTCCTGAATGTCGATGAGCTCATCCCCCTTGTTGAGGTTGTAGCGCAGGTAGTCCGCCAGATTGGCGATGAGCTGGCGCGCCTGCTGGGGCCGGATGCGGATCAGCGACGAGATAGCATTGAGGGCATTGAACAGGAAGTGCGGGTTGATCTTGCTCTGCAGGGCGGTGAACTCCGCCTTGCGGGTCATCTCCTTGAGTTGCTCGATGCGCGACACCTCCATCTGGGTGGAGATGAGCTGGGAGAGGCCCACCGCCATCTCCCGCAGGGAGCTGGTGATGCTGTGGGTGCGGCGGTAGTAGATCTTGAGGGTGCCGCTCACCGAGCCGTTTTCTCGCAGCGGAATAATGATGACCGAGTGGAAATCGGAGAGGTGATACTGGCGCAGATCGTTGTTGATGATGATCTGGTCGAGCAGCACCGCCTGCTGGGTCATGCCGCTGATGGCGTGGTGCTCATCCAGCTCGTAATAGTCCTTGCCCACCCCGACATAAGCCAGCACGTCATGGGTATCTGTGATGGCCACCGCATCGGCGCTGATGTCGCGCCGGATCACATCACACACCTGACTGAGAGAGTGGCGATCGATGTTCTGGAAGAAGGGCAGCGTCTTGTTGGCGATATCGAGCGCCAGCTTGGCCTGCTTGGCGGCAATCAGCTCCTTCTCGTCATCCAGATCCTGCACCAGCTTGATGATAAGGCCGATGCAGAGCGCCCCGGCGATCATCGGATAGGCGATATGGTTGACGATCTCCACCCCGACTTCGTGGGGCTCGGTCAGCAGCCAGATCAGCAGCATGGTGAGCCCTTCGCAGAGCATCCCCGCCAGAATGCCGTAGAGCCAGAGCCGCGACTTGCGGCAGCGCAGGTGCAGCCAGGTGGCGAGCAGACCGGCGATGATGCTGGCGATGAGGCACGGGATCGAGGTGTGGCCATCCATGTCGATGAGATAGCGGTGCAGACCGGAGATGACCCCGGCCGGAATGCCGACCCAGGGGCCGAACAGAATGCCGCCCGAGATGATGGCGATGATCCGCACGTTGATCAGCGCCCCCTCTACCGGAATGCCGGTGTAGGTGCTGAACACCGCAAACAGACAGAAGATGGAGGCCACCAGAACCAGCTCGGCCGGGGTGTGATCCCGCTTCTGGAACAGCCGCTGGAACGGCCGGGTGCGGGTCAGGAAGAAGAGGGTCATCAGCATCAGCGCCGCCCGTTCGAACACCGCCAACAACATCATTTGATTTTCGAGCAACACCCGCACCTCTCCCGCATGTAAAACAACAAGGCTGCGCATTGTGCCACTCCAGGTCGGTCTAAGCTTTTTCTAATGCTCGCCGATAGAGAAATTGACTCCATTCGGGGCCACCACACAGGAGATACACATCATGAAAAAGAACTTCCTGCTGCTTGCACTCCCCACCCTGCTGATTGCCAACCAGGTCGAGGCACAAACACTGAGCCAGACAGTGACCTGGCAAGCAACAGCCAGCAAAGACAGCCAATCCTCCGTCAGCTTGCTGCATCCGGGGCAACAAGCCATTTCCACAACAAACCCGGCGGCTCAAGTATTGGCAGCCAAGCTAACCTCTCCCGATAGCGGGTTAACGTTTAAAGCTCGCACCTTGTCGACGGCAAGTGATCCCCCCACTGTGATGCTTAATGGCAAAAAGCTCACTACAAAGTACCAGTCAGTCCCAGCAACGGAACAATATTATCTTTCATATCAACAAACGGCCCAGTCTGCTGGGCAGCTAACCGAAAGTGGGTATGAGCTAGTAGCCTACTGGTAATCGCCTAAGACCGCAGTGAGAGGGGTTACTCCCCTCTCGTTTTGTGTGCTTTATTCCAATAATCGACCCCAGCCTTTACCTGTTGATACATATTTCGGACCTGTCTCAATGCTGCGGGCATGCAAACCGACAGACGAGGTGACTGCTCCCATTCGCTACAGCAGGCAACCAATTCATCCGCTCCCAGAATCCTGGCCCCCCCTTTCAAACGATGCAGCTGGGCCAAAAACTTCTGGCTATGACCTTGCATACAGGCTTCAGCAAGATGCTGCATGTCTTGTTCAGATGCAGTGACAAACTCATTAATCAATACGCTCATCAGCTCACTGTTCCCTACCGTAAGTTTGCTCAATTTATGCATGAATCGAGTAGCCATATCTTCAGGAGCCAGCAATATTTTCCCTGGGTGGTGGGTAGCCAAGCATGCCTTGAGGTCATCGAGACTCACGGGCTTGAACAAACAATCGTCCATCCCAGCCTCCATGGCCCTCTGCACTTGATCTTGGCGAGCATCTGCAGTCAAACCAATCACTACGGTACGCACGGCTTCATTATCTCGCTCCTGCTGGCGCAGCAAAGTGGTAAATTCCAAACCATCAATATCAGGCATATTGAAGTCGCTAATGATGATATCAACAGGCTCCTGTGACAACAGTTGCAGAGCGGATTTACCTGAGCTGGCCGTCAGCACCTCATGACCTAGAAATGTCAGTTGCTGGCTGACCAGCAAGAGATTTGTCGGGTGATCGTCAATAACAAGAATACGGTATCCCGCATTGTCATATGACGGAGTAAACCTCTCTTCTGAGCCACACTCTCGGACAGCCAAGGTTTCCGCAAGAGGCAAACGAAGCGACACGATTACCTTTGTCCCCAGTCCCAGCTCACTGTTTATTTCCAGATCACCTCCCATCATCTGACACAGAGTCCGGCTGATCATCAGTCCCAACCCGGTGCCAGATTTTTGTATATCGGCAGGTTGCGTAGCCTGACTAAAGGGCAAAAACAGATACTCCAAATCTTCCTTACTGATCCCGATCCCGGTATCAGCGACACTTACGGTGATGTCACACCATTCTCCATCTGGCCGTAAATCAACCGCCAGTTCGACACCGCCTTGGCGGGTAAATTTAATGGCATTACTCACTAAGTTGGAAAGCACCTGCTTATACCTAATAGGGTCAACCATGACGGCCACATCATGCTGGTCGTATAATTTCAAGGTCAGTCCCTTCTGACGTGCTACGACAGAAAAAACATTGATTACAGACTGGTTAAGCACATTGATTTGTTGCGGTGATGGAGACAGCTCCAGTTTGCCTGATTCAATTTTTGAAAGGTCCAGTATGTCACCTATCAACCCTAGTAAATCATGCGACGCTTGATAGGCGACTCGAATTGCATCACGGTCCTCCGTATTCAAGCCATCCTTTCTTAATGTCAACTCAAGCAAACCAATGATGGCATTCATCGGCGTTCTGATCTCATGGCTCATTGTGGCTAAAAAGGTTGACTTGGCACGACTGGCCGCCTGAGCATCACGGCTTGCATTATCTAGTCTCTCGATCAAAGAGACTCGTTCACTGATGTCTATCCAGCCACCGACAACACCATCGACCTCTTCTGAAAGGCCACGAAAAACCTGTATCCAGTGATATATATTTAAAACTCGATCGGTCAGCAGCAATACATGATCGCCATCTCTGGGCTCTGCATCCTGAAGAGTCCCTCGATAAACATCGCCAAGGACTGACATATATGGCCAGCGTCGCTCACATTCTTCTATTGTCAAGCCGATCAAGTCTCTTTTTTCAACATCAAAAAATGCCGCATAACTGCTATTACAGAGTATCAAGCGACCTGTTACATCCCTAGCATAAATAGGATGGGGAGTACTATCCACCAACTCTTCAATAAAGTTAAGCTGTGCATTCAGCTCTATTTCCGCTTTTTTTCTCAGCTTGACTTGCCGGCGCAAATAGAGTATCCAAAAAAAGGCTAATACCAGCGTCAGCAGTGCTGCAAAAATATACTTAGCATAAATAACTATAAACTCATAAAAAGACATTTCATCATGTTTTGCACTGACTCGCCAGCGAGATGCCAATATATCCAGCTCATCAGGTGGGATGGAGGCCAATACTTTATTGATGATGCCAATCAGGTTTGACTGATCTTGGTTGACAGCAAAGGATGCTCTTATTGGCATCGAATCAAAAAGCTCACCAGCAATGATCAAGCTATCTGAATATTCTGAGTTAATCAGATACTTGGCTGCTCGCAGTGGCACCAGTGCCATATCACATCGTTCAGAGAAGACACATTCCACCGCGTCAGTAAGTTTTTTCACCCATACTGGCTTATTGACTGATAGCTGGCCCCCATAAGGATATTCCAATCGAGCACCCTCAATCTGCGCAATACGGCCACGTTCTAATATCTCGCTGGCAGATGGTCGCTGTGGATTTTTCTTAACGACCATCACAATGGGATCAAGCATAAACGCACGGCTAAACAGCAGCGTGTCTTCACGAGCTTTCGTCGGGGTAATGACGATGGCATCAACCTCTCTGCGCCCCAGTCTTTCTAGCTGTTCAAGAGAAGAGCCGATAGGTACGGGAGTGACCTGAATGCCGAGCTTGGCACCAATCACCTGTAATACATCCAGAGAGATGCCATGCAGGTTACCTCTGACATCGATAAAGCTCAGTGGCGGTGCCCCTTTATTTACCGCAATTCTAAGCTCCCCTTTGCTATTGATCCATTGCCATTCCTCTTCCGTCAGCATGGCAGGCTTTGATTCGATAGATAGGCCCCCACCACTCCATCTTTTCAAAATAGAGTCATGATGGAACGTGGTGACGACACGGAGAGCAATATTCACTATATCTCTTAGGAGATCATCATCAGACTTGAGTCCAAATGCAAAACCATTGGTCTGCGCAAAAAGTGGTCTAACCAGATGCACACTGTCCTGATAAAGCTTATTGACAATAAAGTTACCTGATATCATGTCAATCAATACGGCATCAGCCTCACCATAGGCAACCGCAGCTACCGCACTGTATTTTGAGGCATGTATATCTATCTTCACACCAGGTAATATTTTTATTATTTCGGCCATAGGCAAATAACCTTCTGCCACCGTAATATTTTTTATCTTTTTATTATTTACACTGATGTTTTTATAGAGAGCCGGCTGATCTTCAAGATAGACATCCGTTAATAACAATCCATTATTTATCTCATACCCATTGGCAGAGCTGATCATGTCAGCCTCACCCATCTTGACAGCCATGATCGCTGCATCACGTGAAGGGTATTTTTTGGCAAAAATATCTATATCAAGAATTTTCGACAGCAATCCAAGTACATCGGCCGTTGCACCCTCATAGTTTTCTGAGCGAATGGTAATATCCAAGGGGGGGTTATCAGGCAATGGCACAGCCAATACCAATTGCTCTTTTTTACGCAACCATATTAGTTGTTCAGCATTAAATGCCGGCAAGGTGTTTTTATAGTTATACGATTTCTCACGAGAATGAATTTTAATATATTCGTCTTTCGATGATGCAAAGCTAAAAAAAGGTATCACCAGCATAATAGCAAGATATTTAATGAAGCTGTTCATTTTCATTGGCGTCCACTCAAAAAAGACTTTTGCTCTTTGCTAGTTCTATTAGCTCCACAATATTGGAAACATTTAACTTTGCCATCAGTCGTGCTTTATAAGTGCTGATGGTTTTTTCACTAAGCAACATATCTATAGCAATTTCCTTATTTGCCTTGCCAAGGCAGAGGTTGCGCAACACTGTCATTTCTCGACTTGATAGGGTGCTGAAAATATTATCTCCATCAATTAGCTCTGCATATTTCCCATGATGCATAACTTTTTTTGGAAAAGCTTTTTTCTGACTCTGGCATTTCAATATAGCCTTTTTAAGCATCATAATATCATCTAATTTTGAGACAAAACCATCTGCTCCGGCTTGCAAACACCTTAACATATTATGTTGACTATCGAGCGCGGAGAAAACAATGATAATAGCAGGCGATCCCTCCATTCTAATTCTTTTAATCACTTCTATACCATCCAAACTTGGAATTCCGATATCAATGATAGTAATATCCGGATTGATTTTTTTAAAAACTGACAGGGCATCAACACCATTATCAACCTCACCCGCAACTATATAATTTTCTTGTTGCAACAATATGCGAATGGCAACTCTTATTGCTGGATGATCATCCACAACCAATACTTTTCTCATGCTCCCTCCAGGACGGCTCCAACTGAAAACCAAAATAATGCTGTCTATTCTTAGCTTTACTTGAGTTCCTAAGGCGTATCAAGCCATAGCCAAGCTTTCTAATAGCTTAATGAACGCCTCATCAATCATGAATCTTATCTGGCATTTACTGCTGGAGCTAATACATGAATGTCTGATGCATCATGATTATAGCTGAATGTGGCCATCGCTAACGGAGAGAAAGATCTACTTGTAAATCATTGATAATTAATGCCTTTATAAGATTCCCTACATAACTATACGTTAAGGAATGGTAAAGCAAAGGTACTTTCGATTACCACTTAACACATTGTTATGTCTAGCAATAACTATTTCGTAATAGATTGTTTCAAGCATCCCTGCCAAAACATCGATGCAACAACAGTCACCGAAATAACCAACAAAAAAACAACAAACCCCGTTGTTGTTTTTTAAATGCACCTTAGGAATTGTCCTACATGCTTTTTGGTCGCATCTCGAAACATGGCCGATTAATATTTTTCCATCTTGGCAAACAGGCATGTCGCGGTGAGATTCCGATAATAAGTGCATTGCATACCAGCCAAGACCACGAGAACGCATATTCAATCACCAGAATATAAAAACAACCGAGGATTTATAATGAAAAAGACTCTGATCGCCATCGTTCTAGCTGGCTTTGCGTCAACTGCTGCCCATGCTGCAGTTGAAGCACCTCCTTCCATTGCAACCTGGAAAGCCACAGCCAAGAAAGATACCAGTAGCGACCTGGTCGTCACTCCGCTGGGCAGCCTCGCATTCCAATATGCCGAAGGCATCAAGGGCTTTAACACCGTCGATGGCCTGTTCGACGTTAGCGTTCAGGGTAATGCCGGCGAGGTGGGCGCTGAGCTGACCGAATTTACCCTCAAGGCCAAGAAGTTGAGCGGTACCCTGAACCACCTGAGCGGCGGTTCAACTGTCGATGTGGGTGTGTTCTGGATGGGCCAGCCGGTCGCTTCCACAGGCTACACCACCCTGATTGACACCGCAGCCGGCATCAATGGTGGCAACCTGGCACCAGTTGCACAGGGCGCCAATACCGCTGGTGAGCGCACCAGTGCTCAGGCCGCCTTCAGCTTCAATATCGACAGCGCCACCGTCAATGGGACAAACGCCCCATTCACCACCCTGCCTGACGGTATCTGGTCTGGTGAGGTCAGCGTTGAGTTTGTCGCCAGCTGGGCCTAAACACGCCACCCGACTCCAACTGGGGGGCCAATCTGGTCCCCCTTTTTTAATTACGGAACACCATCATGCGATTCACGATCTTTCTGCTGGCAGGCCTGTTTTATCTGCCGGTGGTCAATGCGATCAACGTAGGGTCGGTCACGACCTTTATCGATAGCAATGAAACCGAAGTGGCCAAAGAGATTGAAAACAACAGTGACCAGGCTCGACTGGTAACGGTGAATATCTCGCGTATCTCATCCCCTGAAGAAGGAGGGGTAGACATTCCGATGGAGGTAGAGGGTGAATTGCTGCTCTCACCGGCACGCATGATGTTGCCCGCCAAGGGGAAGAACAACGTGCGTTTCTTCTATAAAGGTCCCGCTGATGACCAGGAGCGTTACTACCGCATCACCTGGCGCGATACGGCGCTCTCCATGGATGAGCAGCGCAACGAGAGTCGTCAGGCGATGGCCACTACCTCTGCCCAGATCGGCACCATTCTGGTGGTGACCCCACGCAAGGTACGCTTTGACTATCTCTTGAGCCATGGCGAGCTCACCAATCGGGGCAATGCCTCTTATCGGGTGGTGGCCTATGGTGTTTGCCGCGACCAACCGGGCAAGCAGTGCAAAGAGACCTATTACGACTTGCCGGGCAAACAGCGCGTCTTCAAACGGGTTGATACCAATCACGAGAAGAGTCACGTCGGTCTCTGGCTCGGCAAAGACTTTGCCACCGTCAAGTAACCTTGCAGCGACCAGCTCAAGCAGCAGACTAATCACTACTTTGGATAAATGATGCGCCCCTGGATTCAACAATATGCCGTCAGTGTTGCCGCTCTATTGCTTGCCACCAGCGCAGCCGCAGAATCGATCGCACCGTTGCGCCTTGCCAATGTCATCATTCCAGCCAGTTTTGCCAGTGCACTGCGCGATGGTTTGTCAGTCCCTGTGCTGCTGCACTATCGGGATGAACTGAGCGGGAAAGAAACCCTCACCTCAGATCCGATTGGCAGTGCCACTCTGGTGCTCAGAGAACAGCAGTTGCAACTGCTGAATATCGACTTCGGCGCCAGCCAGCAACAGACGCAGCTCAACGAGGCGCTGGTCTCGACCCTCTCTGCCGATAGCGAACAACGCACCTTTGATGAGCAAGGTCATCTGGAGGTCAATTCCGATGCCAGCATGAAGCTGGATTTGCTCACCATGCAGTTGAATATAGAGGTTTCTCGCGATGCCTTTGGGATGGCCGCTACCCAAGATTCAAGCACCAGCCTGACACCCAGTGTAGAGGCGCTGACCAGCGTGCATCGTTACAACTTGGGCTACTCCTTCAACAACACGGATTACGGCTATCTCGACTCCAACTTTGTCCAGCTTGGCAGTACCTTCGGCTACGGGGCGCATCACATGACGCTGGATGGTTCTCTCTTCAACCTGGGCGAGCCACAGCAAAGCGGCACACTTTACAGTGCCATGTACGAGCGGGATCTGGATGATCGTCGTCTGGCCGCTGGCATGGTATCGACCTGGGATTTGCAAACATTGGGCATGGTCACAGCCCTGAACAGCAGACGTATCTATGGTGCTTCTTATGGCAACCAGGCCCAGTCTCGCCAGCAGAACGCCAACCAATCCACGACCCCGGTGCAGGTCTTTATGCCCGCCAACGGCGAAGCGCGCATCTATCGGGATGGCCGTCTGATTGGGCTGCAGAACCTCAATATCGGCAACCAGAGTATTGATACCACTTCCTTCCCTGGTGGTGTCTATAACGTCACCGTTGAAGTCTATGTTGATGGACGTTTGACCGACACCAGCACCCAGCGCGTCACCAAATTGGGAGGGGGCAACCAGTTCGTCGGCCGTTGGGGCTGGCAGTGGTGGGGGGGCTGGATGGAATCAACCTCAGATGAGCAGGGTGACTCTCCCTTGTTGGGCGTATCTTTCTCTCGCACCCTGGATGCCCTCACCTATTCCGGTACCAGCTATGCCTTCAACCAGGCCGTTGTTGCTGAAAGCGGGATACAGTGGCAGGCCCATGAACGCATCAACCTGGGCGCCCAGGCCATGGCCTCTTCTGATAGCGCCTGGCGAGCAGGTAGCAACATCAGCGTACAACCGATCGACAATGTGTCACTCTGGGCTTCACAAGAGAAGCTGAGCAGCGGCTCACGCCTTAACCTCAGCGAAAGCCACCTCTACTCATCAGGACTCAGTTTGAGCCTTGGCGGCTGGCTGAATGGCCTGGGCCAACTCTCGTTCAGCACTACCCATGACAAAGAGATAGGCAGCACACGCAACTATCTGGACTACTACCAGCACCTCTATTCCGGTCGCTATGGCAACCTGTCGATGCGCGCCAGCGTGCAGAGCGGCAATGATGACCGCATCGGTAGCAACAGCAACAAGAGCATCACGCTCGATTACAGCTTGCCGCTGGGCCAGCTGTTCAGCATGGGCATGAGCAGCAACGAACAGGGCCAGAGCATTGCCAACCTCAACTACCAGCAGCGGTTGGAGGGGGTTGTCAACCTGGCTTCTCTCAACGTCCAAAAGGTCTTGAACGGTGATGAACGAGGTTCACCCGCCCTCTCGGGTACCTTGGGCTTCGAGCATCAAGTCATTAGCGGCACCTCCAGTCTGTCGCGCAGCAGTCAGGGTGATCTTAACGGCAACCTGATCGCACGGGGCTCGATCGCCACTGCGGGTGAACACCTGGCAGCATCAGGCAGGAACGAGGCCAACGCTGGCGTGCTTATCGATACCGGGTTATCTGGTGGTGGACAAATGCTGGCCAAGGTCAATGGCCAGGACTATCCCCTGCAAGGTGAGAAAACCTTCCTGGCCCTGCAACCCTATCAGGAATATGAAATCGAGCTGCTCAACAGCAAAACCAGCATGGACAGCTATGAAATAAACACCGGTAAACAACGTTACACCCTGTTTCCCGGCAACGTGGCCACCCTGGATGCACGCAACAATATCAAAGAGATGGTCACAGTGTTTGGCATCATCAAGGCAGAGGATGGCAGCCTGCTGACCAATGCCAGGTTGGATAATCACATCGGCAGCACGGTCACCAATGAAGCAGGGGAGTTCTCTCTGGATGTGGATAAAGCCAACCCCATGTTGATGTTCCGCCGCGGCAGTGATTTTTGTGAAGCGGAGTTGGATCTTGAAGAGCAGACTGGCGCCGCCTGGATAGGGGTCATTACCTGCAAGGGGCTGCCGACATATGCGATGGTGACAAGGAATTAACCGTGAAGGCCTCTCTTTGCTCGACGCAATGGTTGTACGCTGCGCTGACTGCACCGGATATTGGGTCATTGTGATTAAGCACGACGCCATCATTTTCTGTTAATTGAAAACGAAACCGAGGACAGCTGGCTTGTGAGACCGATAAAGGTGGTACAAGCAGCACCTTATCAAGGAAGGATGTATCACTCCGGGCAATGTTGATGACAATCAAAGCTCCGGTCACTCATCGAATGTTCGACAGATGGTGAATAGCAAAATGCCCCAGGCCATGATGAAGGTCACCAGAACTTATTATTGGAAGAGATAGATATGTATCGTACTTTCTTGTGTTTGATCTCGCTGGTTTGGGGGCTTCCCGTCACAGCCATTGATATAGGTGCCATGACAGCAATCATGGAACCATCAAGTGATTTGATAGCGCGGACCATTATTAATAATGACCGTTTACCCAAGGTGTATGAAGTCAAAGCACAGAAGATAAGCGACCCCACAGCCAAAGGCTACCCATTGGCCATGTTGCCCGGTGAGCTGCTGTACACCCCCAAACGCTTTGTACTGCACGAAGGGCAGAGGCAAAATGTCAAAATCTATTACAAGGGAACCAAGGATGATCAGGAGCGCTACTATCGCGTCTTTTTTGTCGAATCACCCGCAGCCCAGCTTGAAAAAAAACCACCCGTCGATCGCAAAGGTACACTGGAGCTGAACATTGAGGTGCAATCCATTCTGGTGGTGCGACCCCGTCAGGAGAAATTCAATTACGAGCTCGATGAAAGCGAAGGGACGATTCGCAACACAGGCAACACCTTCTTTGAGTTTATTGTCAAAAAAGGCTGTAATGAACCAGACAGCACGGCAGATACCAAATATCTGCTACCGGGGGAGACTTGGTATAACACCAAGATTGCACAATCCGGCAATCAGAAGCTGATCGTGTATGACCGCCGTTTTATGACCATAGGTCAAGCATGCTCACCAGCTTAACGCATAAGCGCATCCGCTTCTCTTCGTGATGATGCATCCCTAAACGTCGCGGACTGAAAACAGTATTCAAGACACGACTGGGTTGACATATTTTGAACATATCAGGATAACTCATGACACATTTTTCCAAAATATTGCTGCTACTGCTGGGTAGTTACCAGGTGATGGCCAACACCCCGGTCCGCTATATCGACAGAGAATCGAATTTGGTCGTTATAAGTGTAGAGGGGCACCCCGATTTGCTCGTTCGTACGCCTGATACCACCTATGTTAATATTTATAATCTGGACAAGACCAATGGAGGGTTGAGTTTCAGTAAAAATGATAATTTTTTACCACAAGCCTTACTTGATGGTTACAAACTGGATGTATGGGAGGATGGCCCCATTTCCTTCCCGTATGCGAGTTTGCTGTGTGACAATAATGGCTATTATAAGCAGGGGTGCAGCGGTTTCAGTACACGAGCGAGGCCTGCTCAGATAGACGCCAAAGGCTTTTATGGCCTCAGTGACCGTATCAGCCGTGTCGGTGGTTTGAGCAGCAGATTATCGCAAAGTGCACTCTGGTATCTGCGCGATATGCCGGTAGGCACATCGATAGTGCGTGACCTCCACTATTGCATCTACCAAGATACAAACAATTCCAACCGTTGCACCGCCCAACCCGGCTCAGTCGACTGGCGCGTGCGTAAATTAACCACCAATAAGGTCGGGCACATCAAGTTTGTCAGCAAAGATATCAATGAAGAGATTGTGATAGATAGCAATGGCAACCCTACTCCTGCCCCCGGTGGGAGCGGCGCCTGTATTGCTGACAGGGTGGGCAATAGCAATGGGCTCACATGCACCATTGCCTCATACAACCTAAGCTGGGTAGGAGTTCCGAATTCACCCTTAGAGCAGTATTTTTTTTCTGGGGTTCTCAAAGAACGCCTATATAGTAGCGATGAATTAATAGCCTTCAAATTTGGCCAACAAATCTGGTCGATTCTTTATCCTGGGAGCGAAACTATAGTTAACTCATTAAGGATTAACAACCAACGCGGGACAGAACAGATTAAAGTATTTTTCAATAATGCACTTCTCAAGAGAATGTACAAGCAAAATAAAGTACATTTTGATGACATCGCGGAACTGTATGCCACATATCAAACCGGTTACCTGTATGGTCTATCCATACCTTTTAGGGGAGGGTTTGAGTTTATACCGCGAGCACAGACAGTGAGCATCAAGTCGGCCGATGGTAACCCATCGCCTTATCAGACCGGTGAGGTGGGCAAGGACAATCTGGTGTTTAACTACGAGCTGTCGGAAACCGGTTATACCAATGCGGCCCGACTGGAGGTCAAAGTCACGCAAGATGTCGGTATTCCCCATCAGGGTCGGTGTACCTTCTACCCGGACGGACAAATCGAATCCTCCCGGGCAGTGCCTGTGCCTACCAGCATCATCTTCAGCTCTGTTGGTAACCAGCCGGTATCCACGCCCATAGAGTGTAATGGCCCTCCCATAGACCTGAGGTCCAGAAAGATTATTGAATCACGACCAGCGCAAGAATGGGATGAGGGTGGTATAGGTTATACCCGCTTCTATGACCTGGGCCTGCAATTTTCACTCACTGACAATATGACCAGAAAGACGGTGAGCGGTGATGACTGGGAAGGGCTCGTTCATCAGAGTGGAAAAGTCATTCTTACCGGTCTCTGGAATTGATGCTACCAATATATTAACCAAATTAATGCCTGGCTTTGCCAGGCTGAGATAACACAACAATTAATGAAAATGCCATGATGAATACTATTGCCTCGCGGTGCAGTATTCAATAAAAACAATACCACATCTGCAAACATGGCCTGTCGACTGAAATAAAACATGTCAAAGCATGACTACTTTGAAATATTTAAAACACCCTCGAGAAATTTATGAAAAACCTTGTAAAAATATTCACGCTACTGCTAAGTAGTTCCCAAGTGATGGCCAACACCCCGGTCCGTTATATCGAACGAGCGTCAGACATTGTAATCCTTAGCGTAGAGAACCATCCCGATTTCTTGGCTTATACCCCTGATATAACTTATGTTAACATCACTAATCTGGGCGGTACATCTGATGGTGTATTGGCCTTTAACAATGATGTTCCTTTTCTGCCATCAAGATTACTGGATGGCTACAAACTAGATGTATGGGAGGATGGCCCCATTCCCTTCCCGTATGTGGGTTTGCTGTGTGACAGTAATGGCTCTAATAAGCAGGGATGCATCGGCAAGAATACACGTGTGAGGCCCGCTCAGATAGACTCCAAAGGCTTCTATGGCTTCAGCGACCCTAGCAGTCGTACCGTTGGCTTGCTCAGCAAATTATCGCAAAGTGCATTCTGGTATCTGCGGGATATGCCAGTAGGCACATCGGTAGTGCGTGACCTCAACTATTGCATCTACCAAGATAAGAACAACTCCAATCGTTGCACCGCCCAAACCGGGCCAGTCGACTGGCGCGTGCGTAAATTAACCACCAATAAAGTCGGACACATCAAGCTTGTCAGCAAAGATATCAATGAAGAGATCGTGATAGATAGCAATGGCAATCCGCTCCCAGCCCCCGGTGGAAGCGGCTCCTGTGTTGCCGATACGGTTATTTACGCCAAGGGGATCTCGTGTACCGTTGCCTCATATCAGCTAGATTGGAACGGCACTAGCAGTTCGCCCTTAGCTCCTTTTTTCTTTTCTGCTCG
Source organism: Aeromonas sp. 601039 (assembly GCF_049174415.1). Lineage (NCBI taxonomy): Bacteria > Pseudomonadati > Pseudomonadota > Gammaproteobacteria > Aeromonadales > Aeromonadaceae > Aeromonas > Aeromonas sp. 601039. The sequence continues at coordinate 113,054 of NZ_JAAKTL010000012.1, read as the reverse complement.
CAAGATCACTCTTTATGATAAAGTGGCTTTTAAGTTTGCCAATGAGGACTGGGTTGGCTTGCAAGGTAGCAACTATTCAAGCTCTCAAAGAGTAAGGCAGCAGCGTGGCACATCACAGATAAAAATGTTTTTAAGTTCAAATTTAATAAAAAACATGGCAAATGACAAAAAATTAAATATAGATAACATAGCCCAACTTATCACTTCATATACTAACTCGCCTTTGGAAGGTTTACGCATACCATTTAAGGGCGGTTTTGAGTTTATACCGCGAGCACAGACAGTGAGCATCAAGTCGGCCGATGGTAACCCATCGCCTTATCAGACCGGTGAGGTGGGCAAGGACAATCTGGTGTTTAACTACGAGCTGTCGGAAACCGGTTATACCAATGCGGCCCGACTGGAGGTCAAAGTCACGCAAGATGTCGGTATTCCCCATCAGGGTCGGTGTACCTTCTACCCGGACGGACAAATCGAATCCTCCCGGGCAGTGCCTGTGCCTACCAGCATCATCTTCAGCTCTGCTGGTAACCAGCCGGTATCCACGCCCATAGAGTGTAATGGTCCTCCCATAGACCTGAGGTCCAGAAAGATTATTGAATCACGACCAGCACAAGAATGGGATGAGGGGGGTATAGGTTATACCCGCTTCTATGACCTGGGCCTGCAATTTTCACTCACTGACAATATGACCAGAAAAACAGTGAGCGGTGATGACTGGGAAGGGCTCGTTCATCAGAGTGGAAAAATCATTCTTACCGGTCTCTGGAATTGATGCTGCCAATATATTAACCAAATTAATACCTGGCTTTGCCAGGCTGAGATAACACAACAATTAAGGCAGATGCCATGATGAAATCATGGCATCTGCCTTAGTATAACATTACTACACATTCTTGTTCTGTATATTTATAAAACCACAGTTATAAATATCTCAAAACTGCGCACCACTCTAAATAAAAGGCAACTATACTATGCTTTTTATGCGTTTAAAAACTCATTTAAAAGTCATCAACATGACAACAACTTAATTGAATAGGCGAGAGTGGTAACATCGGCATAAAAACGCCCAATAGGGAGGGTAGCCTATGCAATAGGCTGAGACTGATTCAGTATAAAATGACGAAAACAATCGCAATATGGCTTTCAATTCATTATAGATTTTATTGTTTTTGCAACAGTAGTCCTTCCTTAAATAGCTGGCGGGCATGTTCAGCATCGATATGTTCAAACAATGCTGGATCAGGACAATGAAGAACCTGAGTACGTAACCGATGAATATCTTGCCCCGCAAAGGCGGGTTTATTTGTAAGAAATAATGCGTAAACATTTTGATAGACAGACGCACTATTTTTCTTTGCCAATTCAGATGCTGTATGCCACAAAGTATTACCCGCAGTATCGATCAGGCATTTCCCACCTTTGGAAAAAACCCGAACCGGCAATTTCAATGGCAACTCAGGGAGACGCTTGCACGACTGTGCCGGCACCTGACCCTTGATTAGTGGCCGTCCTGGCGATGACCAATAGATAGTTTGTTGCGAACTTAATAACTGACAGGATACTGGAATACGCAGGGTAAACAAATCTTCGATTATACCGCCTTGTAATGGCACCAATTTATCATCACCCCGTAAAAATAGCTCTCCCTGGACGCTGGGTGTGATTAGCATCATGCGCAAGAATCCATCCCGATAGCTTTGGAACTGAAATGACTCTGCAGCCCATGACCATTGAAAAATACATAACAACCCTATCACCCGAGCAATCATCTAATACCCCTTTTTCATAAGGGGCATATTTCATTGCACTCAGTTGAACAATAAAAGAGCTCGCCACACAAAAAGGAAAGTTCTTACATGAATAGGTATGGCAAGATCTCTGCACAGATTTTTCTTCCTATCAACAGAACTGGCCAGCCACCCAGCCGGAGGACCAGGCCCACTGGAAGTTGTAGCCACCCAGCCAGCCGGTCACATCCACCACTTCGCCGATGAAGTAGAGGCCGGGCACCTTGCGTGCCTCCATGGTCTTGGAGGAGAGCTCGTTGGTATCGACGCCACCCAAGGTCACTTCTGCGGTGCGATACCCCTCAGTGCCGTTGGGCAGGATCTGCCAGTCACCCAGCAGGTTGGCGATCGCTTCAAGTTCCCGCTCGTTGTACTGGCGCATCGGCTTGCTGACCAGCTGACCCAACTCCACCAGCTTGTCGACGAAACGCTTGGGCAGCTCGCGCCCCAGCACGGTTTTCAGCTCCTGCGCGGGGTGCGCTTGCGCCCATTCGCGCAGGGCGGCCGGAATATCCAGCTCCGGCAGCAGGTTGATGTGGATCTTCTCGCCAGCGTGCCAGTAGGAGGAGATCTGCAGGATGACGGGGCCGGAGAGGCCGCGATGGGTAAACAGCATCGCCTCCTTGAAGCGAGTGCCATCCTCGGCGGTGACCGCTACCGGCAGGCTGATGCCCGCCAGATCGGCAAACGCCTCTTTCTCCGCCTGATGGAGGGTAAAGGGCACCAGACCGGCGCGGGTCGGCAGCACGTTGAGGCCGAACTGCTCCGCCAGCTTGAAGCCATAAGGGGTCGCACCCAGCTTGGGCATGGAGAGACCGCCGGTCGCCACCACCAGCGAGTGACAGCCGATCTCACCCTTGCTGGTCGTCAACACAAAGCCTTCGTCCTGCTTGCTGACGGTGAGGATCTCGGTCTGGAACTGCAGGGTCACCCCGGCCCAGTCGCACTCAGTGAGCAGCACATCGACGATCTCCTTGGCACTCTCGAGACAGAACAGCTGCCCCAGGGTGCGCTCGTGATAGTTGACCCCGTGGCGATCCACCAGATCGATGAAGTCCTGCTGGGTATAGCGAGCCAGCGCCGACTTGCTGAAGTGGGGATTCTCCGACAGGTAGGCGTGAGCGCCCGCCTGATGGTTGGTGAAGTTGCAGCGACCACCGCCACTAATGAGGATCTTGCGGCCCGGCTTCTTGGCGTTATCGAGCACCAGCACGGAGCGGCCACGGTAGCCCGCCTGCGCCGCACACATCAATCCGGCCGCACCGGCCCCGATCACCACCACATCGACCTGCTTCATCATCACTCACTTATCAAAATAGAAACGGCACCTGGCCAGAACCGAGATTGCCTCTGGCTGACATCACAACGGTGACTGCCCACCAGAATAAACAACGGCCCTTAAAAGGGCCGTTATTGTACTGGCTGAACACTAAGTGTCCACGACTATCAGGCGTTGCTGTCCATGATGCTGGCAGGGGCGCCCTTGGCCAGTTCGGCCAGCTCCTTGTCGATGAAGTAGAGGCCCTTGCCATCTTCACCCACCAGACCCAGACGGTCGACGATGCTCTTGAACAGCTTCTCCTCTTCATGCTGCTCGGCCACATACCACTGCAGGAAATTGAAGGTGGAGTAGTCTTGGGTAGTGAAGGCTACGTGAGCCAGACCATTGATGCACTTGGTGATGTGGTACTCGTGCTCCAGGGTGGTACGGAACACGTCACCCAGCGACTTGAACTCGTGGGGAGGGGCATCGATGGCACCCAGCTTGGGCATGGCGCCGGTCTCGCTCACGTAGGTGAACAGACGCTCCATGTGCTGGCGCTCCTCGACCGCGTGCTGGCGCAGGAAGGTCGCCGCCCCTTCAAAGCCCTTGTCTTCGCACCAGGCGCTCATCTGCAGATAGAGATTGGAGGAGTAGAACTCCAGGTTAATCTGCTCGTTCAACTTCTCGATCATGGCTTGGGCCAGCATCTTGTTTCTCCTCAGTGATTTGGTATCGATTGTCGCCACACTCCCGCCGCGAATCAACCCGCCAACGAGAGGGAGATCCCGTTTCTTTCAGCTCAGGGGGTCAGCTCCCCAAGGGAGGCGACATCCACCGGCGCAGCATAATCGACGCCCGGCAGCTCGAAGCCGTTGAGCTGCATGAAGTCCTGCCGCAGCCCGGCAAAGTCCCCCAGCGCGTGGAAATTGTCCGGCGTCACCTTGGGCCAGAGCGCCGAGACGGCGGCCTGAATGGCCGGGTCGAGCTCGTGGTCATCCATCCGGATCAGCCGGTTACCATCGGCCACCACCCCATTGGCCCCGTACATCTTGGCGGCAAACAGTCGCTGCATCTGCTCGATGCAGCCTTCGTGCACACCGCGCTCCTTCATTACCCCCATCAGCAGGCCCAGATAAACCGGCAGCACAGGAATATAGGCGCTCGCCTTGGTTACCAGCGCCTTGCAGACCGACACCCAGGCATGGCCGCCAAGCTCGGCCAGTTGCAGGTTGATGGTCTCGGCGGTGGCGTGCAGATGCTCCTTGGCATAACCGATGGTGCCATCCCGATAGAGGGGATAGGTGGATTCGGGGCCGATGTAGGAGTAGGCCACGGTTAGCGCACCGGGGGCGAGACAATCCGCCTGCTGCAACGCCTGCATCCAGAGCTGCCAATCCTCGCCGCCCATCACGGCGACGGTGTCGCGGATCTCCTCCGGCGTGGCGGGCGCCAGCGACTGCTGCACCAAGGTATCGCGTTCCAGATCCAATCCCCAACCGCTGAACGGCTGGCCGGTGGTCTTGAGCACCGAACGCACCTGCGTGCCATCGGGTAGCACCCGGATGCCGCTCGCGAGCGAATAGATCACCAGATCCACCTGCCCCAGCTGCTGGCGGATAGTGTCGATGGCCTGCTGGCGCATGCCGTCGGAGAAGGCATCACCGATCAGGTTGATGGCGATACGCCCCTCCTGCTCCGCCTCCTTGCGAAACCAGATGTTGTTGTACCAACCGGCACTGCCCAGCCCCTTGTCAGAGGGGCCCCGCTCGAAGGAGATGCCGATAGTGTCGGCCCCCGCGCCGAAGGCGAGCGCAATGCGCGACGCCAGCCCGAAACCGGAGGAGGCCCCCAGCACCAGCACCCGCTTGGGCCCATTGAACGGGCCCGCAGTCTTGATGCGTTCAATCTGCTGCTGCACGGCGGCGCGACAGCCGATGGGGTGACAGTTGCGGGCAACACAACCTTGAATCTGGGGATGAATGATCATGGGAAGGCCTCCAAAGAAATTGGCTACAGCATAACCAAATCGAAAGAGATTAACTTGATGCCGGATCGTTATCAGTCAGAAAAGCCGCGGGAAATGAGGCGGATAAACAAAAGGGAGCACGTGGCTCCCCAAAGCGGTATTCAGATGCTTTTTGTTGTTTTGTGTTCATTGCGAAGCACGGGCCCATCCTATGCCTCTCCCCCCTGATCGGCAAGCCGGGGGGTGTGACCGGCGTCAAACTCCTGTTTAATTTATAGGCAAATGGTGGTTAATAACTGAGTGGCTGACCCTGTGTCACACGTCATTAAACTCATTTAAATCCCAAAACTGTGCCTGAGGCACCATTTTAGTTTCAGCAGAGATTGGTATAGTGGGCTGAAGGATCGGTAAGGAGAACCCCCATGAGTGGAACAACCTATTACAAGCATATTCTGGCCGCGATCGACCTCTCTGAAGACAACCGCAAGGTGATCGACAAAGCAGTCGACAGAGCCCGCTCCAACGGCGCCAAGCTGTCGGTTATCCATGTCGATGTGGACCTCAAGGATCTCTACACCGAGATGATCGATATCGATATCGACAACGTGCAGGATCAGGTGATCGCCGAAGCGAAAGAGAAGCTGGAGGCCTTCCTCGCTTCGGTGGACTACCCCATCGAGAAGAAGCTGGTGATCTGCGGCGATCTGAGCGAGCGGGTCAATCAGGCAGTCAAGGAGTACGAGATCGACCTGCTGGTGTGCGGCCATCGTCAGAGCTTCTGGAGCCTGCTCACCTCCAGCGCCCGTCAGCTGATGAATACGGTGCCCTGCGATCTGCTGGTCGTCCCCTTGCAGAAGTAATGAAACCGGCGTAGTTTGATTTGCTATGAACATGACCTCATTCAATCACAACTACTGGTGGTGCTGCTCCTAAACAGGCGGCACCGCGTTTCTATTGTAAATTTCCCAAAGAAAACACCGTGACCGCCGAGAGGCGGTCAACTGTTTTTATCCCTTTGTCGCCTCCCGGCTCACCCAACTGGAGAGAGTGACATGCACAACCCCGTAATCCTGACTGGCGATCGTCCCACCGGCAAACTGCACATCGGCCACTATGTCGGCTCCCTGCGCCAGCGCGTCGAAGCCCAGCACCACTACCGTCAATTCGTGATGATCGCCGACCTGCAGGCGCTGACCGACAACGGCCACAATCCGGCCAAGGTGACCGACAACGTGCTGGAGGTGATGGCCGACTATCTGGCGGTCGGCCTCGACCCAGCCAAGACAACCTTCTGTCTGCAAAGCGCCCTGCCCGCCCTCGCCGAACTCACCTGCTACTACCTCAATCTGGTCAGCGTCGCCCGGCTGGAGCGCAACCCCACCGTCAAGGCGGAGATCCAGCAGAAAGGGTTCGAACGCACGCTGCCGGCCGGTTTTCTGGTTTATCCGGTGAGTCAGGCAGCCGACATCACCGCCTTTCGCGCCAGCCATGTGCCGGTCGGGGAAGATCAGCTGCCGATGCTGGAGCAGACCAACGAGATCGTCCGCCGCTTCAACTCTCTGGTAGGCAAAGAGGTGCTGACCGAATGCCAGCCGATCCTGAGCGACACCGGCCGCCTGCCCGGCATCGACGGCAAGGCCAAGATGTCCAAATCCCTCGGCAATACCATAGAGCTCGGCATGTCGGCGGAAGAGATCAAACAGGCGGTGTTCGCCATGTATACCGACCCCAACCACCTCAAGGTGAGCGATCCCGGTCAGGTGGAGGGAAATACGGTGTTCGCCTATCTCGATGCTTTCCACCCCGACAAGGCGCTGGTCGCCGAGATGAAAGCCCACTACCGGCGCGGCGGACTGGGGGACATGCGCTGCAAACAGGTGCTCAATGACTGCCTGCAGACCCTGCTCGCCCCGATGCGGGAGCGCCGGGCCGCGGCCATTGCCGACAAGAAGATGCTGCTGGAACTGCTCTATCAGGGCACCGAGCAGGCCCGCATCATCACCGATGAGGTATTGGCGGAGGTGAAAAGCGCCATGGGGCTCGACTACTTCGCCAGCATCCGCTGAGCGGGAGTACCGAGCGCATCGTCGCCGTAGAGGTCGAACACCAGCTGGTGCAGCAGGCTCTTGAACCAGCCGATCGCCTCGTCATGGGCGGTCAGCGGGTGCCCCGCCATCAGGTAGACGATGGGGATGGCGGGGTCGAGTTGATGCATCCGCAGCGGGTAATAGCGGCAGAAGTGGCGCCCGATCATCTCGGGCACCACCACCAGATAGCGGCCGGTCGCCATCAGCGGCGGCACCGCCATAAAGCTCGGCAACCGCACGCCCAGCTCCCGCTCCACCCCGAAACGGGCCAGCCAGAGCTCCACCATCGCCTGACTGTGACCCCAGCTGGAGGTGTGGATGTGGGGACGGCTCACCAGCTCGACCGGAGTCAGCACATCGGGCAATTCGCTGCCGAGCGGCGACAGGCAAACCAGCGGGTTGTTGAACCACTCCTCCCGCCACAAACGGGGTGAGAGATGATTCGCCCCGGCGAAACCGATCACCAGATCCAGCTCCCCCTTCTCCAGCTCCCGCTCGTAGTTGCTGTCGGCCAGCTCGCACACCTCCAGCCGACAGTGAGGGGCCTGCCGATGGAGCCGATCCACCAGCACCGGCACCAGCCCGTGCTCCACCGAGCCCGGGGTGGCGATACGGAAAATCCGCCGCGCGGTGGCGGGATCAAACCCCTTGGCCTGCCGCAATCCCTGCTCCAGCATCGCCAGCGCCTGGCGAACCGGCCCGGCCAGCGCCTTGGCCCGCTCGGTCGGCATCATCTCGCGCCGACTCATCACGAACAGCGGGTCATCCAGCGCCACCCGCAGCCGCCCCAAGGCGTGACTGACGGTGGATTGGGAGAGATGCAGCCGTTCGGCGGCACGGGTGACGTTGCGCTCCTGCATCAGCATGTCGAATACGGCGAGCAGATTGAGGTCGAGACGGGCGAGCGAGCTATCCATCGATATTAGCCATAGCTAAATGCCAACAATTCATTTTTACCATAGTAACAGATTGCCTAGAATGCGCTGGCTTAATACATCGGAGATTCAAATGCGTAGCTATCTGTTATTGCTGGCCATTGGCCTGCTGTGGGGTTCCCAGTTCATTTTCATGCACCAGGCCGTCGCCGAGTTGCCCCCCATTCTGGTGGCTGCCGGTCGTGCCCTGTGCGGCAGCCTGACCCTGGGTCTGCTCTGCCTGTTCATGCGGCTCAAGAGTGAGCACACCCCGTGGCGCACCTATATGCTGATCGCCCTGCTGGATGCCACCATCCCCTTCATCATGGTCGCCTGGGGCCAACAGTATGTGGATAGCGCCATCGCTGCCGTGGTCATGGGTTGTATCCCGTTTGTGACCATTCTGGCTGCACCGCTGTTTATTTCTGGTGAAAGAATCACCAAAACCGGTCTGCTTTCCGTGATCATCGGCTTTGCCGGTGTACTCACCCTGTTCTGGCCGAAACTCTCCCAGGGCATGAACGCCGGCCTGCTCGGTGCCATGGCCATCCTGCTGGGTGCCAGCTGCTTCGCCATCGGCCTGCTGATGATCAAGCGCTTTGCCAAGGACCATCCGGTCGTGGTCGCCCGCAATATCCTGATCTCCTCGGCAATCCAGTTGCTGCTGGTCGCCCCATTCATGGTTGATCTCGGCAGGCTGACCCTGCCGAGCACCCAGGCCCTGAGCGCGATCACTGTACTGGGTACCCTCTGTACCGGTCTGGTCTACTTCCTCTACATGGCGCTGATCCAGAAGGCTGGCCCGACGTTCGCCTCCTTCAGCAACTATCTGGTACCGCTGTTCGGCGTGGTGCTGGGTGCCCTGTTCCTCGGCGAGCAGATCCACCCCACTACAGGTGTTGCTCTGGCACTGATCCTCGGCTCGGTAGCCATGAACCAGTGGGCGCAACAGCGTCGCATGCAGCGCGAGGTCTCCCTATGTCAGGCATCCTGACCACACTGTGCGGTGGTCTGGTACTGATTGCCGGCTGGCAATATCGCCAGCGACTGGCCGGGATCCTGGGCCTGCTGATGGTACTGCTGCCCTGGTTCTTCGATAGCAAGCTGCAAGCCATGCTTAGCTATGCCCTGAATGCCTGAAGTCCATCTCTGAATGTGTGACGAGAGTCTATCTCTCCTGTTTTTGGGACTGTTTTAAAAAACCTCCGATTTGTCCCCCGCTACCGGCGCTCTGCGCCGGTTTTTTTATGCCTGCCAGCCGGCGTCAGATCAGATAGCGATAGCTGAGTCGCTCGTTCTTGCGCGGCCCGGTGATCTGCCAGCTCAGCAGAAAACCGCCGTCGCTCTCGGTCAACTCGGCGCTGTAGTGATCCGCCCCGCATAGATGGGGTTCGGCGGTCAGCCAGCGGCCATCCCCCTGCGGCAGCAGCTCGAACAGTTCGACCGGCGCCTCATAACGCAGATGGGAGAGACGGATCCCCCGTTCACTGCGCTGCCACCAGAAGCGGTTATGCATGGCGAGTTCCCTGCCATGAGGCGTGATGTAACAGCCCTGCTCGTTAAATAGCCAGCCCCCCTGATGATCGGTCACCGCCACAACCCCCTCGCCGCGACCATTCCAGTCGGTCGCCGACCCCTCGCCATTGCTGGCGGTGAAGCCAAATGCTCCGACCTGTGGCAATCGTGCCCATAAACGCTGGATTGCAGCTTCCATCTCGGCCATCATAGCCCCCTTAAAATTGACAACTGACGATAAATCAAACACATGAACTACTTGATAGGGGTCACCCTGCTCTGGTCATTCTCCTTCAGCCTGATCGGGGTCTACCTCGCTGGCCAGGTGGATGCCTACTTCTCGGTGCTGACCCGCATCGCCCTCGCCAGTCTGGTGTTTCTGCCCTTCCTGCGCCGCCGCTGGCTGCGCCCCGATCTGGCGGCCAAGCTGATGGCGCTGGGCGCCATCCAGCTCGGCATCATGTATCTCTTCTACTACCACTCCTTTCTGCTGCTGACGGTGCCGGAAGTGCTGGTCTTTACCATCTTCACTCCCATCTACGTCACCCTGCTGCACGACCTGCTGGAAGGGCGCTTCAAGCCCACCTATCTGTGGGGCGCCCTGCTGGCAGTGATCGGGGCTGCCGTCATCCGTTTCGATGGCCTGACCGAAAGCTATGTGCTGGGATTTCTGGTGGTGCAGGGGGCCAACCTCTGTTTCGCCCTGGGTCAGGTGGGCTACAAGGTACTGCTGGCGCGGGAGGCGGAGCAACCGCCACAACTAGCGGTGTTCGGCTGCTTCTATCTGGGAGCGCTGGTGATCGCATTGCCCGCCTGGTGGCTGCTGGGCAAGCCGCAATATCCGACGTCAGGGTTGCAGTGGGGCATTCTGCTCTGGCTGGGGGTGGGTGCCTCCGGCCTCGGCTACTTCCTCTGGAACAAGGGGGCAACGCTGGTCACCAGTGGGGTGCTGGCCATCATGAACAATGCTCTCATTCCGGCCGGCTTGCTGGTCAATCTGCTGCTCTGGGGCAAGGATACCGACCTGACCCGGCTGACCATCGGCGGCCTGCTGATGCTGGCCTCGCTCTGGGTCTGCCAGCGTGACAAGCGCGGCCAACCCTGACCACACTCAGCCGACGACCGTGTTGTGCTCCCGTCTGGCCTGACTGTGACAGCTGGCCAGCCGGGCCAGCAGATGATCAAGCTGCTCGCCAGCCTGACTCTGCACCAGCCCGATGCTGACGGTGACCGGCCGCTGTGACAGCAGGCTGGCATCGGCAATCTCGAGGCGCAGCCGCTCGGCGATCTCCAGCGCACTCATCCGCTCGGTCTGGGAGAGCATCAGGATAAAACCATCCTGATCCCAGCGGGCGAAGGGATCTTCCCGCCGCAGCTCGTGGCGCACGATACGCGCCAACTTGGCCAGCATGGCATCGCAAGCTGCTTCGCCAAACAGTTGCTGGATTTTGGCCATGTGATCGACCGAGAACTGCAGCAGGCTGAAAGTCCCGCTCTCGGTCGCCAGCCGCTCCTCCAGCAGTTGCTCGAAACGGCCACGACTCTCCAGACCGGTCAGCGGATCGGTGCCGTGCCGCTCTTCCACCAGCACCACGGCGGGATCGAGATGGCGCACCACGCCAAATAGATGACCCCGCTCGTCACGACGCATCCGCTCTTCCAGCCGGATGTAGTGGCCGTGGTGGTGAAGAATGCGGTATTCGAGGCGCAGACCACTGCTGCGGCCGCTCTGGCAGGCGAGCAGGGCATCTTCCAGCCGGGCAACATCGTCGGGGTGAACCCGATCCAGCCAGCCGAGATCATCCGGCCAGCTCTCTCCCAATCCCAACAGGCGCAGGCAGGAGGGATCACGCTGCAGTCCATGTTGGGCTGACCAGCTCCAGATCCCCGCCTCCAGCAGCGCCATGGCATCAGACAGCAGACCCGGATCAAGCCGGGCAGTCACATCGACCAAAGGTGTCTTGAGCATTTCCATGGGGCGCCTCGAAACAGGATCTGAATACCTGCTCAATAAGTAACATTGGCGTTCACGCCGAGCAACAGGGTCAGAGCGCTTTTCCCTGATACCCGTTCATCAAGGTCTGCCAGTTCTCCGGTACGAAGTGGAAACTGGTATGCAGTTGAGACTCTTTATTGAATGAACGAAGCAAGCGTTCCAGATTGGCCTTCTGCCATTCGCCGGGGGAACGGATCGCACCCTTGTCAAAATCGATCACCCACACCTTGCCCTCTTTATCGAGCAGCAGGTTGTGGCTGTTGAGATCGGCGTGATAGACCCCGGCATCGTGCAGCTGGCGCACCGTCTGGCCTATCTTGTGCCACACCTCGGTCGCCACCGGCCCCTGCTTGAGCAGCGCCACCATATCCTTGGCACCGCAAATTCGCTCAATCAGGATATCGGCACGATAGAAGGGGCCCTGTTTGACCATGCGGGCACCAAACGGACGCGGCACCGGCAGCCCCAGCTCGCACAGCTTGGCCAGCAGGGTGTATTCGGCCATGGCGCGGCTCGACTCAACCCCTTCGAACCAAAAGCGATCCCGCACCACCTTGCCCACCATGCCGCCACGATAGTAATGGCGCAGCACCAGATGGCGGGACTCATCCTTAACGAACCAGGTCACTCCCCGTCCGATGGAGGTTCCCACCACCTGACGGTTGTTCTGCCACCAGGCAGGATCGAATAACTGGGGAGAAGGGTCGCGAAAGGCCCCTTCGGCATACCAGCAGATCTGGTTGTGTTCGGTCTGTACTCGCATCGTGGAGATCCCGCTCGGTGGGTCGTTGATCGCCCCTGTTTATGGGCGATGAGGCTGCGACTGTGGCATGCCCGCAACATGTGCCAGCCATGGCGGCTGCTATTCAGGTGGCAAAGCCCGGCTGACGATTGTGCGCAATTTTACAATCCAGAGGGGAGTTTGCATAATGCCATTCACCCTTTTTGCCAGCCGTGCGCCACAACATGCCGCTATTTCAAACGCCTCCCTCCTCCATCTGCATCCTGCGGCTCTCCGCCATCGGGGATTGCTGCCACGCACTGGCGCTGGTGCGCGTCATCCAGCGGGAGTGGCCACAGACCCGTATCACCTGGATCACCGGCAAAATCGAGGCAACCCTGTTTGCCGATCTGCCTGGGGTCGAGGTGATCCCCTTCGACAAGAGCAAGGGGTGGCGCGGCTATCGCGATCTCTGGCATACCCTCAAGGGGCGCAAATTCGATGCCCTGCTCCACCTGCAGGCGGCGATGCGGGCCAGCATCGCAACCCTCGGCATCAAGGCCAAGGTCAAACTCGGGTTTGATCGGGAGCGGGCCAACGACGGCCAGTGGCTGTTCACCAACCACAAGGTGCCATCCCCTGCCTCTCCCCACGTGCTGGACGGTTTCCTCGCCTTTGCCAAAGAGCTCGGCATCAAGGATCTGACCCCGGATTGGCAACTGCCCATCAGCGCCGAACACCAAGCCTGGGCAAAGGAGAAAACTGGCGGCAAACCGACCCTGCTGATCTGCGCCGCCGCCAGCAAGGCGTTCAAAAACTGGACGGCTGCGGGTTATGCCGCACTGGCGGATCACGCTGCCAGCAAGGGTTTTCAGGTCTATCTCTGTGGCGGGCCGGCCAAACTGGAGCGGGATCTGGCTGCCGAGATCCGGCAACTCAGCCAGAGCAAGCCGGTCGATCTGGTTGGCCAGACCAACCTCAAGCAGCTGTTGGCGCTGATTGGCGAGGCGAGTCTGGTACTGGCCCCCGATACCGGCCCAACCCATATGGCCACCATTGTCGGCACGCCGGTGATCGGTCTCTATGCCCACCACAATCCGGCGCGTACCGGCCCATATCTCTGCCGCGACTACGTGGTCAGCGTCTATCAGGAGCTGGTTGAGCAGGAGACCGGCAAGCCGCTGGCCGAATTGAGCTGGCGCACCCGTCTCAAGGACCCGGAGGCCATGCGAAAAATCACCAGCGAGCAGGTGACCGCCGCGTTCGATCGGCTCTGTGCAGATCGTCAACTGCCGTAGTGACAGGGCACCTCGGGAATTCCGAGCCATCAGGCAGGGATAACCTGATAGCCTCTGCCCTCAGCCAAAGGCACAATGCAGGCTGATGTGGGTTACGCTCCCGCAGCAAGCTACGAATACTTTGATCGGCTGGAATATGATTCCGGCCGTTTTTTTATTCGCCGCATTCTGGTAAAATTCGCCGCCTTTACATCCTCCTGACTCAAGAATTTTCCGCGTTTTGCGTTTGGCTGTCTCCCTTTCGGGCACAAGACGGCGGTCTCTGCTACAACCAAAACAGCGGTTTCGCTTAAAGGTAATAATATGGCGCAACAAGGCACTCTCTATATCATCTCTTCTCCGAGCGGCGCGGGTAAATCCAGTCTGCTCAATGCCTTGCTGACCCAACATAACGCTGCGGGCAAGATGCAGCTGTCGGTTTCCCACACCACTCGCGCCACCCGTCCTGGCGAAGAGCACGGCGTCCACTACCACTTCGTTCAGGTGGAAGAGTTCAAGGCGCTGATCGAGCGTGGTGATTTTCTGGAATGGGCCGAAGTGTTCGGCAACTACTACGGCACCTCCCGCGCCGCCATCGAAGCCTGTCTGGCCAAAGGGATCGACGTATTCCTCGACATCGACTGGCAGGGTGCCCGCCAGATCCGCGAGCAGATGCCGACCAAATCCATTTTCATCCTGCCCCCCAGCCGCGAAGAGCTGGAACGCCGCCTGATTGGGCGCGGTCAGGACAGCGCCGAAGTGATCGCCGGCCGGATGGCGAAAGCCATTGCCGAAATGGTGCACTACGACGAGTATGACTATGTCATTATCAATGAAGACTTCGAGCAGGCGCTGTTCCAGCTCAGGTCCATTATTGAGTGCCAACGGCTGGAGATGCGTCACCAGCAACAGGCTCAAAAAAACTTGCTGCAACAGCTACTGGCAGAGTAAGCCAAAAACAAGTAAACTTTTGCGTCATTTTTAAACACTGCTTTTCTAAATACAGAAAGCCCAAACACTGGAGTCCTGCATGGCACGCGTTACTGTAGAAGATGCTGTAAAACAGGTAGGTAACCGTTTTGACCTGGTGCTGGTCGCCGCGCGCCGCGCTCGTCAAATCGCGGTACAAGGCAAAGATCCCCTGGTCGACGAAGAGAACGACAAGCCGACTGTGATCGCCCTGCGTGAGATCGAGCTGGGTCTGGTGAACAATCAAGTGATGGACACCCAGGACCGCTACGAACAGCAAGAGCAGGAAGCCGCCGAGCTGGCTGCCGTTGCTGCCATCGCCGAAGGCCGCGGTTAAGTTATTTCTCCGGTTGGCACCCGCCCGGGTGCCGACTGTTCATCCCCATTTACAACCGCTCGAAAACCTCGCAAACTCAGGGCTATACCCTCAATTCCACGAATTGCCGTTTCACCGCTGCGGGGACTGTCTTGTATTTATTTGAAAACCTTAAAGAAATAGCCAGTTCCTACCTGCCGCCAGAGCAGGTTGAGAAGCTCAAGCAAGCCTATGTGGTGGCCCGTGATGCCCACCAGGGCCAGATGCGTTCCAGTGGCGAACCCTATATCACCCACCCTGTTGCCGTTGCCCGAATCTTGGGTGACATGCGCCTCGATCATGAAACCCTGATGGCCGCCGTACTGCACGACGTCATCGAAGACACCTCGGTCACCAAGGCCGATCTGGCCGAACAGTTTGGCAATGCGGTTGCAGAACTGGTGGCCGGGGTCTCCAAGCTCGACAAGCTGAAATTTCGCGATCGCAAAGAGGCGCAGGCCGAGAACTTCCGCAAGATGGTGATGGCAATGACCCAGGATATCCGGGTCATTCTGATCAAGCTGGCCGACCGCACCCACAACATGCGCACCCTGGGCTCCCTGCGCCCTGACAAACGCCGCCGCATCGCCCGGGAAACCCTCGAAATCTTCGCCCCCATCGCCAACCGCCTCGGTATTCACACCATGAAGAACGAGCTGGAAGAGCTGGGTTTCGAGGCGCTCTATCCCATGCGATCCCGCGTGTTGCGCGAATCAGTGCGCCGCGCCCGTGGCAATCGCCGCGAGATCATCGACTCCATCCAGAGCGAAATCAGCGGTCGTCTGAAAGAGGCGGGGATCGAGCATCAGGTCAGTGGCCGCGAGAAGAATCTCTTCTCCATCTACAACAAGATGGAGAAAAAAGAGCTGCAATTTCATGAGGTAATGGATATCTACGCCTTTCGGGTAAAGGTGAAGGACATAGATACCTGTTACCGGGTGCTGGGGCAGATGCACAGCCTCTACAAACCGCGCCCCGGCCGCTTCAAGGATTACATCGCCATCCCCAAGACCAACGGCTACCAGTCGCTGCACACCTCTCTGGTGGGGCCGCACGGGGTACCGGTCGAGGTGCAAATTCGCACCGAGTTCATGGATCAGATGGCCGACAAAGGGGTTGCCGCCCACTGGGCCTACAAGCAGGATGGCGACAGCTCGGGCACCACTGCCCAGATCCGCGCCCAGCGCTGGATGCAGAGCCTGCTGGAATTGCAGCAGAGCGCCGGCAGCTCGTTTGAATTTATCGAAGGGGTCAAAACCGACCTCTTCCCCGACGAGATCTACGTGTTCACGCCGGAAGGACGAATCATGGAGCTGCCCGCTGGCGCCACGCCGGTGGACTTTGCCTATACGGTGCACACCGACATCGGCCACGCCTGCGTCGGTTCGCGGGTCGACCGCCACCCCTACCCGCTCAGCAGCCCGCTGCACTCGGGCCAGACGGTGGAGATCATCACGGCGCCGGGGGCTCGCCCCAATGCAGCCTGGCTCAACTTCGTGGTGACCACCAAGGCTCGCTCCAAGATCCGCCAGTTCCTCAAGAACCTGCGCACCGAAGAGTCGGTGGTGCTGGGTCGCCGCCTGCTCAACCATGCACTAGGCGCCAAGAATATCGAAGATATTCCCGAGCCACGCATCAAGCAGGTGCTGGCCGATACCAAGCACGAAAATCTACAGGGGCTGCTGGCCGATGTGGGCCTCGGCAACGCCATGAGCGTCATGGTGGCGCGCCGCATGCTGGGGGATGAACTGCCGCCGGAAGAGCAGCCCAAAACCAGCAGCAAGAAGATGCCGATCAAGGGTGCCGACGGCATGCTGGTCACCTTCGCCAACTGCTGCCGTCCGATCCCGGGGGATGCCATTATCGCCCACATCAGCCCGGGCAAGGGTCTGGTGATCCACCAGGAAGCCTGCCGCAACATCAAGGGCTACAGCAAGGAGCCGGACAAGTACCTGCCGGTGCAGTGGGAAGTGGACAAGGAGCAGGAACAGGAGTTCCGCACCGGTATCAGCATCGAGATCGTCAACCATCAGGGTGCGCTGGCCGAGCTGGCCAACGTGATTGCCGCCACCGGCGCCAATATTCACGCCATCAGCACCGAAGAGAAGGATGGCCGGGTCTATCAGGTCAGCCTGCTCATCACCACCAAGAGCCGCATCCACCTGGCCAACATCATGCGCAAGATCCGCGTCATGCCCAACGTGCTCAAGGTGAGCCGACAGAAGAACTGAACACAGGCGGCGCAAGCCGCCTGCTGCTTTTATTGAGACAAGCCATGACCCCCGAACGCTTCAAGCGCATCACCGACATGCTGGCCCAGCGTCAGCTCGATTTGACCGTCTGTATGGAAGAGGTACACAAACCTCACAATCTGGCCGCCATCGTGCGTACCGCCGATGCCATCGGCATCCACCGGGTACACGCCGTCTGGCCCAAAACCTGGATCCACAAGCGCAAGGGCACCGCCCGCGGCAGCCAGAACTGGGTGGATGTAAAACTGCACCCGGATATCGGCACAGCCGTTGCCGAGCTGAAAGCTTCAGGCATGCAGATCCTGGCAACCCACCTCTCCGACAGCTCCGTCGATTTTCGCGCTATCGACTACACCAAACCGACCGCCATTCTGGTGGGTCAGGAGAAGCATGGCATCGGTGAGGAGGCGCTGGCACTGGCCGATCACCATATCGTCATCCCCATGGTGGGCATGGTGCAGTCCCTCAACGTCTCGGTGGCTGCTGCCGCCATCCTCTACGAAGCGCAGCGTCAGCGCGAGCTGGCCGGTTGCTATCAGCGCGGCTGCCCGCTCACTCCGGAGGAGCAGAACAGCATCCTGTTCGAGGGTGGATATCCCATCTATGCCCAGCTCTGCAAAGAGAAAGAGATGCCCTACCCCCAGCTCGGCCCGGCCGGTGAAATTCTGGCGGACGAAGAGTGGTGGCAACGGATGCAGCTGACCCGCAAAGGGTGGGCGCAGCAGAGCGAGCAGGACGATCCGCAGGAGGAGTGATGGAGAACCCTTTTGGCAGCTGGCTGGAATCGCAAATCATCCGGGATCACCTGACCAACCCGAACATAGAGGCCGGCGACTACAGCTACTACTCCGGCTACTACCACGGCAAGCCGTTCGAGGATCACTGCGTCCGTTACCTGCTCGGCGATGGCTCGACCCGCGACACCTGGGAGAGCGGCCTCTGGGGCGAGGTGGATCGGCTGATCATCGGCAAGTTCTGCTCCATCGGCTCGGGCGCCACCTTCATGCTGGCGGGCAATCAGGGCCACCGGCTGGATTGGGTCTCCACCTTCCCGTTCAATCCCGACACCTTTGGCGAAGGGGCCCGCAGCGGCTTTCTGCGCAAGGGGGACACCCGGATTGGCAACGATGTCTGGATCGGCTCGGAAGCGATGATCATGCCCGGCATCACCATAGGTGATGGCGCCGTCATCGCCACCCGCGCCGTGGTGACCAAAGATGTGGCCCCTTACACCATAGTCGGCGGCAACCCGGCCCAGCCGATCCGCCGCCGTTTCAGCGATGAGCAGATCCTCATGCTGCAAGAGATGCAGTGGTGGGACTGGCCCCTGCCTCGCTTGCAAGCCTGCATGGCGCTGCTCTGCTCGGAGGATATCGCTGCCCTTTATCACCATTGGCAACAGGAGTGTGCCTGATGAAACCCCTCTCTCTTTCCCTGTTGGCCCTGACCCTGTTTTCTGCCGGAGCCCTTGCCGTGACCAATCCTTATGCGCTGACCAGCGAAGCCGATGTGCCCACCCTCTACCAGCAAACCCTGCCCGACTTCTGGCGCCAGCATGCGGTTGAAGGGGAGTTCAAGGGCAAGGATGGGGTGACCATCCGCTATGCCGCGCTACGGCAAGCCAAGGTCGATCGCGCCATCCTGATCGTCAATGGCCGGGTCGAGAGCTACCTCAAGTATCAGGAGCTGGCGTGGGATCTCTGGCGTCAAGGCTACAGCCTCTATCTCATCGACCATCGCGGTCAGGGGATGTCCGATCGGATGCTGGATGACCCGCAGAAGGGATATGTCGACCAGTTCGACGATTATGTGGTCGATCTGAAGCAATTTCACGACCAGATCATCATGGCGGACCAGCCTGCCAAGCTGTTCCTGCTGGCCCACTCCATGGGCGGCGCCATCTCGGCCCGCTATCTGGAACGCTGGCCCGATGATATCAAGGCGGCCGTGCTCTCCTCCCCCATGCTGGGCATCAATCTCGGCGGTCTGCCCAAGTGGCTGGCCAAGGGATTGGCGAGCACCATAGGCACGGTCGGCGGCTGGCTTGGCGAGCCTCCCTACGGCCCCGGTCAGGGCGCCTATCAGGATCACGGCTTTGCCGATAACGAGCTGACTCACAGCCAGCCCCGCTATCAAGCCTTCCGCCAAATCTACGAGCAGCACCCGCAGATCAAGCTGGGTGGCGCGACTGCCCACTGGATTTATCAGGGGATCACCGGTGCCGATGCCGCCATCGCCGATGCGGGCGCCATCAAGACGCCGCTGCTGGTGCTGCAAGCTGGCAACGACAGCGTGGTGGACAATGCCGCGCAGGAACGCTTCTGCACCATTGCCAAGTGCGAAGGGGGCAAACCGCTGCGCATCGAGGGGGCCTGGCACGAACTGTTTATCGAATCCGATGACAAACGCCAGCCCGCCCTGACCGCGATGGTCGACTTTTTCGCCCGCTTCTGAGCTGGCTATTTTTTGTAACCCTAAATAAATGGGGTGACAGTGCGGGCTAAGGTAAACTGCCCCTGTTTTCAATCGATGCCGAGGTAATGATGTTCAAGGTAGTTGTATCCGATCTCGATGGCACTCTGCTCAACAAGCAGCACCAGATCTCTCCCCGTACCCGGGATACCCTGCACCGCCTGGTAGAACAAGGTGTGAAATTCGTGGTCGCCACCGGCCGTCATCACGTTGACGTTCGCAGCTTCCGCGATGCGCTGGGGATGGACATCTACCTCATTACCTCCAATGGCGCCGTGGTCCATGACAAACAGGACCAGCTGATTTTCAACCAGCCGCTGCCGACCGAGATCGCCGCCGAACTGATTGCACTGGAGCGAGATCCCTCTATCCACCTCAATGTCTATCAGGGTGATGATTGGGTGGTGGAAGAGGAGCTGCCCTGGTTGCTGCAGTTCCACGACGAGTCAGGGTTCACCTACCGTCTGGTCGATGACCTGAAACAGGAACCGAAAGAGCAGATCAACAAGGTGTTCTACATCGGTGACCACGAGAAGCTGCTGAAGATTGAGGCGCACCTCAACCAGCGCTATGGCGATCAGCTCAATGTAACCTTCTCCCTGCCGGACTGTCTCGAAGTGATGCACGCCGGGGTGCATAAGGGCAATGCGGTGCGTGCCGTGCTGGAGCAGAACGGGTTCGATATGTCGGAGGCGATCGCCTTCGGCGATGGCATGAACGACTTCGAGATGCTGACCATGGTGGGACGCGGCATCGTGATGGGCAACGCCCATGACCGCCTGAAAATGGCGCTGCCGGAGTATGAGCAGACCCTCACCTCCGATGAAGATGGCGTCGCCGTCTATCTGGAGAAGCTGTTCGAGCTGGAGAGCGTCAGCGCAGCCTGATCCTCTTCAGCCCGCCATCCGATTCAGCAAAGCCTCACCATGTGAGGCTTTGTTTTTTCAGGGTTTCCAGCCAGGGATTGGGCCGCTGCCAGCTGAAGCTCTGGTTCGCTCCGCCGTAGCATTCAGCCAGCCGCAGCGGCGTGCCGGGGGTATGGCGTCGCCCGGCCACATCGAGGCAGCGAGAGACCTTGCTGTTGAAAAGCCTGTCTTTCTGCCACTCCCACTGCGCCTGACCGTCACAGGGTGCCAGCATCACTTCGCTGTCGTTTTTGGCTTGCAAACAGAGATCCTGCAGACGCAACTCACCCAGATCCCACTCGAACAGTTGATCGTCTTTTCCGCTGCAAGGTTGTGCCAACACCTTCTGTTGGGACACCGCAACGCAAAAATCACCGCTGGTCAGCAAGGGGGAAAGCACCCGGTCCTCCGACGGTATCGAAGCGATTGAGTCCATCATTTCATCGGTTGATGGCGGCTTGATGGTACATCCTCCCAGCAACAAGGCGACCAGCAGGGCGGGAGAGCAAGCAAGGGAAATTTTGTTATTCATGGAAAATGCCTGAAATGGGCCGATGACATCCGTTTGTCAGTGACTCGAGGCTGAAGCATAACCGAAAGGTGGGGCGTTCTGCCCGGATAGAGTGTAAACAGACGTAACAGGGAAAGAACGCACGCGCAGCAAAGACCAGAATGCAAAAAACCCCGCCGAAGCGAGGTTTTTCTAAATGTGGTCGGTGATAAAGGATTCGAACCTTTGACCCTCTGGTCCCAAACCAGATGCGCTACCGGACTGCGCTAATCACCGAGGCTATTTCTTTCAAAATAGTTTACTTCAAAAAAACAAAGACGACCTGATGGTCATCCTCGTCATACAGCAAGTATGGTGCGAAGAGAGGGACTCGAACCCTCACACCCGGGGGGCACTAACACCTGAAGCTAGCGCGTCTACCAATTCCGCCACCTTCGCGTACCTGACAAGCTGTAAAATGGGGTGGCTGATGGGGCTCGAACCCACGACAACCGGAATCACAATCCGGGACTCTACCAACTGAGCTACAGCCACCACAGCTGTTTTCGTTCCACAACAACGCCCGTTTAACCGACGCACTTTTGATGGTGCGCCCGACAGGATTCGAACCTGTGACCTCTGCCTCCGGAGGGCAGCGCTCTATCCAGCTGAGCTACGGGCGCTACGCTGTCGAACGGGGCGCATTATTAATGATGGTTGCTGGTTTGTCTACACTTTTCTGTCACCGAAACACCGTTCGTTGTTTTTTCAAGCACATTGCGCACTTTTCTTCCACTATTCCCCTGCTGACAGCCAAAAAGGGGCAGATCGCAGTCGCAAATCGCCTTGCTGCCTTGACTTGATTTGATGCCCATCTAGAATGAATGAACGTTCATTCAATCGAAAGTCACACTGATGATTCTGGATAAAAAAGAGAGCATCTTCAACGCGGCCCATGAGGTGCTGGGTGAACGGGGTTTTCATGGTCTGTCGATTGCAGAAGTCGCCAAGAAGGCCAATGTTGCCACCGGCACCATCTATCGCTACTTCGGCGACAAGGATGATCTGATCCGGCAACTGCACCAGCACACTATCTTGCAGTGTGTGCCCATGGTCATGGCCGATGTAGCAATCGATAAAGTTTCATTTCAACAATTTCGCCAATTATGGCTCAATATTCATGCCATTTTTGTTAACGAACCCAACGCTATCCGGTGCAAATTGCAGTACGAGAGCTCTCCGCTAGGGGCAGAATTGGAGACCAATCCTGTCATTCTGGCCGCCTGGGAGCCTCTGGACCGATTTTTTGAACAGGGCGTTGAACAAGGATTGTTTATTGATTTACCGATACGGGCACTCCAGGTGTTGAGTCTGGACAGTGTCATGCATCTGGCCCTGCAGTGCAGGGTGCACAACATCACGCTGACCGAATCGCAGTTGGAAACCGCGATCCGGGCCAGCTGGAATGCCATTTTATCCCCCAATCTTTCCACCTCAGGAGCCTGTTCATGAAAAAGTGGATGGCCATTATGTTGCTGATAGCGATCGCCTTGTTTGGCAGCGTCATCGGCTTCAATTTGTTCAAACAGAAGATGATTGCCCAATATATGGCCAACCGGCCGGAACCCGAGTTCCCCGTCACCGCCATGGTGACCAAGGCGCAGGATTGGGTACCGACCATCGAAGCGATCGGCTTCATCGAGCCGAATCAGGGGGTGACCCTCTCCACCGAACTGGCCGGTACCATTGACGCCATCACCTTCGAGTCGGGCAAACCGGTCAAGGCTGACCAGCTGCTGCTGAGCCTGGACTCCACCGTGGAGCGGGCCAATCTGCGCGCCTCCCAGGCCAAGCTGCCGGCGGCAAAAGCCAAGTTCGATCGTTTCCAGAACCTCTACAAGACCAGCTCCATCTCCAAAGAGCAGCTGGATGAGGCGGAAGCGGCCTATCGCTCACTGGAAGCAGATATCGAGAGTCTGAAGGCGACCATTGCCCGTCGTGAAGTCCGTGCGCCCTTTAGCGGCGTGGTCGGCCTGCGCAATGTGTTCCTCGGTCAGTATCTGCAGCCGGGCACAGATATCGTGCGCCTGGAAGATACCAGCGTGATGCGCCTGCGCTTCACCGTGCCCCAGACCGATATCTCCAAAATCAAGCTGGGCCAGACCATCAAGATCAATGTGGATGCCTATCCGCAAACCCAGTTTGACGGTCATATCACCGCCATCGAGCCTGCGGTCAACTTCCAGAGCGGCCTGATCCAGGTACAGGCAGACATTCCGAACAACGACGGTCAGCTGCGTTCCGGTATGTTCGCCCGCGCCAGCATCATTCTGCCGACGGTGAAAGATCAGATCGTGATCCCGCAGACCGCTATCTCCTTCACCCTTTACGGTCAGAACGTCTACGTGCTCAAAGAGGGCGAAGAGACCGACAAAGAGGGTAACAAGGTGAAAGTGCTGCGAGCCAAGCAGGTTGTGGTCAAGGCCGGTGAGCGCCGTGGCAACGATGTGCATGTGCTCTCCGGCATCCAGGCCGGTGACCAGATCGTACTGTCGGGTCAGGTTCGCCTGAGCAACGACACCAAGGTGCATGTGGTCGAGAACGATGCCCTGGCCGTTCCGGCACAAACCCCGATGCTGTAAGCGCGGAGATCTGCGATGCGATTTACTGACATATTTATAAAACGGCCTGTGCTGGCGATCTCGCTCAGCTTCCTGATCGCCTTGCTGGGCTTTCAGGCCATCTTCAAGATGCAGGTACGGGAATACCCCGAGGTGACCAACACGGTGATCACCGTCAGCACTGGCTACTATGGCGCCAGTTCTGATCTGATCCAGGGGTTCATCACCCAGCCGCTGGAACAGGCGGTCGCGCAAGCCGACAACATCGACTTCATGACCTCCTCCAGCCAGCTGGGTAGCTCCACCATCACTGCATACATGAAGCTCAATACCGACCCCAACGCCGCGCTGTCCGATATACTGGCGAAGGTGAACTCGGTGCGCTCTCAGTTGCCGAAAGAGGCGGAAGACCCCTCGGTCACCTCCTCCACTGGTTCAACCACGGCGGTGCTCTACCTCGGCTTTACCAGCCCGGAGCTCAACTCCAGCCAGATCACCGACTATCTGGAGCGGGTTATCAAGCCACAGCTCTTTACTGTCGGCGGGGTCTCCAAGGTTGACCTCTACGGCGGTGTCGAGTTTGCCCTGCGGGTATGGCTGGATCCGGCCAAGATGGCGGCCTTCAACCTGACTGCCAGCGACGTGATGACGGTGCTCAACAGCAACAACTATCAGTCCGCGACAGGTCAGGCGACCGGTTACTTCACCCTGTTCAATGGCAATGCCGAGACCCAGGTCAAGGATGTCGACGAGCTGAAGCGACTGGTGGTGGCCACCCGCGACGGCAAGGTGATCCGTCTGGCGGACATCGCCAAGGTAACCCTCGAGAAGAGTCACGATGTCTATCGTGCCAGCGCCAATGGTCGCGAAGCCGTGGTCATGGCGGTCAACGCCGCCCCGACAGCCAACCCCATCAATATCGCCCGCGATGTGCTGGCACTGCTGCCGAGCCTTGAGCGCAATATGCCGAGCACCATGCGTCTCAACGTGATGTATGACTCCACCGTGGCGATCAACGAGTCCATCCACGAGGTTATCAAGACCATCCTGGAGGCAGCCGCCATCGTTCTAGTGGTCATCACCCTGTTCCTCGGCTCGTTCCGCGCGGTCATCATCCCGATCATCACCATTCCGCTCAGTCTTATCGGCGTGGTGATGATGATGGATATGTTCGGCTTCTCGATAAACCTGATGACCCTGCTGGCGATGGTGCTGGCGATCGGTCTGGTGGTGGATGACGCCATCGTGGTGCTGGAGAACGTCGACCGCCATATCAAAGAAGGTGAAGAGCCGTTCCGGGCCGCCATTATCGGTACCCGTGAAATTGCGGTGCCGGTCATCGCCATGACGGTTACCCTGGCTGCGGTATACGCGCCTATCGCCCTGATGGGGGGCATCACCGGCTCCCTGTTCAAGGAGTTTGCCCTGACCCTGGCTGGCGCCGTGTTCGTCTCGGGCATCATCGCCCTGACCCTGTCACCGATGATGTGTTCCAAGATGCTCAAAGCCAACGAGCAGCCGGGCAAATTCGAGAGCACGGTCCACCACCTGCTGGAACGGATGACCGATCGCTACGACAGCATGCTGCACGCCGTGATGAAAAAGCGCCCCGTCATCGTGGTGTTCGCCGTCATCGTGTTCGCCAGCCTGCCGTTGCTGTTCAAGTTCATCCCGAGCGAACTGGCACCGTCAGAGGACAAGGGGGTAATGGCCGTGCTGGGTACCGCACCGTCCAACGCCAACCTGGACTACATCGAAAACACCATGGCGGATGTGAACAAGATCCTGGACGAGCAGCCCGAGATCGCCTTCTCCCAGGTCTTCTCAGGGGTGTTCAACGCCAACCAGGCGTTCGGTATCGCCTCCATGGTGCCCTGGAGTCAGCGTGAAGCGAGCCAGAAAGAGGTGCTGGATCGGGTCGCCAATCTGGTGAAAGACATCCCGGGTATGGCCATCACCACCTTCCAGTTCCCGGAACTGCCGGGAGCATCGAGTGGTCTGCCGATCCAGTTCGTCATCACCACCCCGAACAGCTTCGAAAGCCTGTTCCTGGTGGCCGGTGAAATTCTGGCCGCGGCGCAGAGTAACGGTCAGTTCGTCTATTCGGATCTCGATCTGAACTACGACTCCGCCACCATGAAGATCCGCATCGACAAGGACAAGGCGGGTGCCTACGGCATCACCATGCAGGATATCGGTATCACCATGGGCACCATGATGGCGGACGGTTACGTCAACCGTATCGACCTGGATGGCCGCTCCTACGAGGTGATCCCGCAGGTCGAGCGCAAATACCGTCTCAATCCGGAGTCCATCAAGGGCTACTACGTGCGGGCCGCAGATGGCAAGTCGATCCCGCTCGGCAGCCTGATCACCATTGAAGTGGTTGGCGAGCCCCGCGCCCTGCCCCACTTCAACCAGCTGAACTCCGCCACTATCGGTGCCGTTCCGGCTCCGGGTGTGGCCATGGGTGATGCGATCAACTGGTTCCAGACCACCGCCGACGAGAAGCTGCCGCAAGGCTATCGTTACGACTTCATGGGTGAAGCCCGTCAGTTCGTCACCGAAGGCAATGCGCTCTATGCCACCTTCGCGCTGGCACTGGCGATCATCTTCCTGGTGCTGGCGATCCAGTTCGAGTCGGTGCGTGACCCGCTGGTCATCATGGTCTCTGTACCGCTCGCCATCAGCGGGGCCTTGATTGCCTTGGCTTGGGGACTGGCGACCATGAACATCTACTCCCAGGTGGGCCTCATCACCCTGGTGGGTCTGATTACCAAGCACGGCATCCTGATCTGTGAAGTAGCGAAGGAAGAGCAGCTGCTGCGCGGCATGAACCGGATGGAAGCCGTGATGCAAGCCGCCAAGGTGCGTCTGCGTCCGATCCTGATGACCACCGCCGCCATGATTGCCGGTCTGATCCCGCTGCTCTACGCCGCAGGCGCCGGTGCAGCACAACGATTCAGCATCGGTATCGTCATCGTGGCAGGCCTTGCCATCGGTACCCTGTTCACCCTGTTCGTACTGCCGGTGATCTACACCTATCTGGCTTCCGAGCACAAACCCTTGCCGGTATTCGATGAAACCATTCCGCCCAAGGCAAACGGCGGACACTGATCATCAATCACTTGCCAAGGCCCCGATACGGGGCCTTTTTTATGGTTCGCAGGAAAGACGACATAAGTCCATGAAGCAGTTAAACTAAAAAACACAACATCCAGACCGCAAGGACGCCATGTCAGGACTCATCTCCAAGACCGCCGAGGCCGTAGGCCGCAACGGACTCTCATACCGCCTGCTCTCCTATATTCTGGTGTGTAGTACCGTATTGGCGATGATCATTACGGTGCTGCAACTCGCCTGGGATTACCGCAAGGATGTCGCCGTCATCGAAGACAGCATCGGCCAGATCGAAGCCTCCTTTTTGCAACCTATTGCCGCCAGCTTGTGGAACCTCGATGAGGAGCAGGTCAAAGTGCAGATCGAAGGGATCATGAACCTGCCCAACATGCAGTTTGTGATGGTCAAGGAGATGCTCGGCAACTCCGAAGTGCCACTGTTGACCCAGGGAGTGGAACGGGAAAGCTATGACATCTCCCAGGAGTTCAATCTCACCTATCAGGGGGAAATTGTCGGCAAGCTGTTTGTCGCCGCGTCGCTGGAGCAGATTTACCAGCGTCTGATTGAGAAGTCAGTGCTGATCATGGTCAGCCAGACCATCAAGACCCTGGTGGTCTCATTTTGTATCCTGATCATCATTTACTATCTGGTGGTCAGGCACATCAACCGCATCGCCAACTACGCCCAGAAGTTCAACCTCGATCGGCTCGACATGGCGCTGGAGCTGGAAGGCCGCCCGCAGCCGCGCAAGAAACCCGACGAACTGGATACCCTGGTATCCACCCTCAACCAGATGCGCACCCGGCTACGTGACGAGCTGGTCGCTCGTCATCAGGCGGTGGAACAGCTGCAACAGGAGCGGGATTTCTCCGCCACCCTGATCAACTCCGCCAACATGGTCATCTGCTGCATGGAACCAGACTTGACCATCGCCAGCATCAACCCGGCAGCCATACTGCTGACCGGCTACCACCAGCAGGAGCTGTTGCAACACAACTGGCTGGATCTCTTTGTCAGCCCGGCGCAACGGGAAGAGCTGAACGATATTCTGGCGGCGGAAGGTTCACTGGCGGACAAAGAGGTCATCATGCATGACCAGCAGGCCCACGAGCTGGTGCTGCAGTGGACCTTCGTACCCTTCTATGAAGGGCCGAACCTCAAGTACCAGATCGGCTTCGGCTACGACATCACCCAGCTGAAAAAGGTCGAGCGGGAGATAATCCAGCTCAACGAGCAGCTGGAAGGAAAAGTGGTGGAGCGTACCCGCAGCCTGAGCGAAGCCAACAACCAGCTGGGCAAGGCGTACGACGACCTGAAACAAGCCCAGCAAACCCTGGTGGAGTCGGAGAAGATGGCCTCCCTCGGCTCGCTGGTGGCCGGGGTGGCACACGAGATCAATACCCCAATCGGCATCAGTGTGACCGCCTCCTCCTACCTGCAGGAACGGGTTGCCGATTTCAAATCTCATATAGAGTCAAAACAGCTGTCGCGTTCCTATCTCAACGAGTTCACCGTCAACCTCGACGAGTCGATGCAGCTGCTGCAGAGCAACCTGCGGCGCGCCTCCGAGCTGATTGCCAGCTTCAAGCAGGTGGCGGTCGACCAGTCATCGGAAGCACGCTACAACTTCAGCCTCGCCGACAACCTCCATCAGGTGGTGGTCTCGCTTGGCCACAAACTGAAGAAGAGCCAGTGCGAAGTGGATATCCAGTGCGATCCCAAGCTGTCTATATTCTCCTTCCCGGGCAGTTTTACCCAGATCTACTCGAACCTGATCCTCAACTCCATCAACCACGGGTTCGACAACTGGGACAAACCGAAGAAGATCACCATCAAGGTGGAACAGCAGGGAGAGGAGCTGTTTATCGACTATTCGGACAATGGCCGCGGCATCCCGCCCGAAATCTTGCCGCGCATCTTCGATCCCTTCGTCACCTCCAAGCGGGGTCAGGGTGGCAGCGGTCTGGGCACCCACATCATCTACAACCTGGTGGTGCAACTGCTGAAAGGCCGTATCAGCTGTGCCAGCGAACCGGGCCAGGGCGCCCAGTTCCATATTCGCCTGCCGATCCAACATAACTGAGTGCTGGCTCTTGTGAGCCAGCCGCTTTATCCCCATCATGCTGTGATTGCATTCTTAATGAGCGGAGAACCTCGCAATGGCACAGCATTTTGACTATATCGCCATCGGCGGCGGCAGCGGCGGTATTGCTTCTGCCAACCGGGCTGCCATGTACGGTAAGAAAGTTGCCCTGATTGAAGCCAAAGAGTTGGGTGGAACCTGCGTCAACGTAGGCTGCGTACCGAAGAAGGCTATGTGGTATGCAGGCCAGATCGCCGATGCCCTGAAATATGGCGCCGACTACGGCTTTGACACCACCCTCAACCACTTCAACTGGGCCAAGCTGGTCGAGTCCCGCCAGGCCTACATAGGCCGCATTCACCAGTCCTATCAGAACGTGCTGGGCAAGAACCAGATCACCGTCATCAAGGGCTTCGCCCGCTTCGTCAGCAGCAACACCATCGAGGTTAATGGCGAGCACTACACGGCCGATCATATCCTGATCGCTACCGGTGGCCGCCCGGAAATTCCGGCCATCCCGGGTGCCGAGCTGGGTATCGACTCCGACGGTTTCTTTGACCTGCAAAGCCAGCCCAAGCGGGTTGCCGTGGTTGGAGCTGGCTACATCGCAGTCGAGATCGCCGGGGTGATGCAGGCACTCGGCTCAGAGACCCATCTGGTGGTGCGCAAGCACGCACCGCTGCGCAACTTCGACCCCATGATCCACGAGACACTGGTCGAAATCATGGCGCAGGAAGGGCCCAAGCTGCACACCCACGCCATTCCCAAAGCCGTGCTCAAGAACGCTGACAACAGCCTGACCCTGCAACTGGAAGATGGCCGCCATCTCACCGTCGACTGCCTGATCTGGGCCATCGGCCGGGTACCGGCTACCGACAACCTCAATCTGGCTGCCGCTGGCATCACGCTGGACGAGAAGGGCTTTATCCCGACCGACAAGTTCCAGAACACCGCCGTCGCCAACATCTATGCAGTGGGTGACAACACGGGTCGCATCCAGCTCACCCCGGTGGCCGTCGCTGCGGGCCGTCGCCTCTCCGAACGGCTGTTCAACAACAAGCCGAACGAGCACCTCAACTACGATCTGGTACCGACCGTGGTGTTCAGCCACCCGCCCATCGGCACCATCGGCATGACCGAACCTGAAGCTATCGCCGAATACGGCGAGGACCAGGTGAAGGTCTACCGCAGCCAGTTCACCGCCATGTACTCGGCACTGACCCAGCATCGCCAGCCCACCCGGATGAAGCTGGTCTGTGTCGGCCCGGAAGAGAAGGTGGTCGGTCTGCATGGTATCGGCTTTGCCATGGACGAGATCCTGCAAGGCTTTGGCGTCGCCATGAAGATGGGGGCCACCAAGGCGGACTTCGACAACTGCGTTGCTATCCATCCGACCAGCGCGGAAGAGTTCGTCACTATGCGCTAAGGGCAGATGAAGTTGGCCTGTCACGAGCAGCCGGCGTCTACAGCCATGTAACCCCTTCACCCAAACCCGGCTCAGGCCGGGTTTTTTGATCACTCCTCGCCATTTCTCTCGCAAATCCGTCGTTCTTTACGCCGATTTTACGCCTGCCACATGGCGCTTTATGGCGCCTTTACGCCTGTTTTACATACCCTTTTCAGCGTCAATGACACCAACAGAGTCGATATGATCTTACATCGGCTCTCGCAGCTAATTATCTCAATGGAGTCGATATGAATTGGCTATATCTGCTGCTCGTCCTCGCCTTGATGGCCTATCTGATGCGCGCACTCACGCGCAGTCACGAGTGAGGGACTACCTATATGCAGCAAGAAATTATCTATCCGGTGGCCTTCGTGCTGCTGGTTCTGCTGCCGGCACCGCTGCTGGGCAACTACATCTACCGGGTATTTGAAGGCAAAATCCGCTGGCTGGCACCGGTCGAGCGCGCCACGCTGGCTTGCTGTGGCACCGATGGACGGGAGCAGGACTGGAAGTCCTACGCCCTCAGCCTGCTGGCCTTCAACGGCGCCGGTTTCGGTCTGCTGTTCCTGATCCTGATGGCGCAGGGGTTGCTGCCCCTCAACCCGCAACAACTGCCGGGTCTGAGCTGGCAACTCGCCTTCAACACCGCAGTCAGCTTTATGACCAACACCAACTGGCAAGCCTATTCCGGTGAGGCCAGCCTCTCCTACTTCAGCCAGATGGTGGGGCTGACCACCCAGAACTTCGTCTCCGCAGGGACGGGCGCTGCCGTCGCCATTGCCCTGTTCCGCGGTATCGCCCGTCAGCAGACCATCAACCTTGGCAACTTCTGGCAGGATCTGGTTCGTTTCTGCCTCTATGTGCTGCTACCCATCGCGCTGATCATGGCGCTGGTGCTGGTATGGCAAGGTGTTCCGCAAAGCCTCTCCGCCTATCTGCCGTTCCACGGTGTGGAGGGTCAGGAGCAGCTGCTGCCCCTCGGCCCGGCGGCCTCGCAGATCGCCATCAAGCAGCTTGGCTCCAACGGCGGCGGCTTCTTCGGCATCAACTCGGCACATCCGTTCGAGAACCCGACAGCCCTCTCCAACTGGCTGGAGATGGTCGCCCTGCTCACCATCGCCGCCGCCATGGTCTTTACTCTGGGCCGCTATGTGAAGGACATGGCCCACAGCCGCGCCATTCTCGGTGCCATGACCCTCATGCTGATGCTGGGGCTCTTCGTCTCCCTCTCACAGGAGCTGAAACCGGATCACACCCTCGCCCAACTCATCACTGACGCCAGCAACATGACTGGCAACTGGGAAGGCAAGGAGAGCCGCTTCGGCCCTGTGCTCTCCAGCATCTGGGAAGTGGCGACTACTGCCGCCTCCAACGGTGCCGTCAACGCCATGCACGACAGCTTTACTCCGCTCGGCGGCATGGTGGGCATGATCAACATGCTGCTGGGTGAGGTCATCTTCGGCGGGGTCGGCTCCGGTATCTACGGCATGATGCTGTTCGTGCTGCTGACCGTGTTCCTGTGCGGCCTGATGGTGGGACGTACCCCGACCTATCTGGGCAAACGGCTCGGTATCACCGAGATGAAGTGGGTGGTCGCCAGCATGCTGGTCATGCCGGTGGGTGTTTTGGTGATCGGTGGTGTCACCCTGCTGATGCCGGATGCCAGCACCATCATCGGCCATGATGGCCCGCACGGTCTGTCACGCCTCATCTATGCCTACGCCTCGGCTGCCGGCAACAACGGCTCCGCCTTCGCCGGTTTTGCCGCCGGTGACAACTGGCAGTGCATCGCCATCGGTCTGGCCATGCTGCTCGGTCGCTTCGGCTACATCATTCCGGTACTGGCCATCGCCGGTCAGCTGGCCCGTGCGCCCCGTCAGGAGACGAGCGAAGGGGACTTCCCCATCAGCGGCCCGCTGTTCGTTGCCCTGCTGATTATCACCGTCCTACTGATAGGTGGCCTCTCCTTCCTGCCGGTGCTGGCACTGGGCCCGGTGGCTGAACATCTGAGTCTGATCGGAGGTGCATTCTGATGAACCTGACCCTGTCGATCACCATCCGGATGCCAATGGCCAACTATCTGATGCTGGGAGCTTTCCAATGAGCAAGTCCACTGCAATGAGCACCGACACCATGTTGGTGAAGGGCAACAAACAGAAATCACAGATCATCCAGGCAATGGTTGAGGCCCTTTATCGCTTCAATCCCAAGGCGCTGTTTGGCAGTCCCATCCTGTTCACCCTCTGGCTGGCCGCAGTCATGGCGACCGTGGAGTCCCTGCTGGGGCAGCCCTTCTCGGGGGTTGCCCCCTCGCTGGCCTGGCAGCTGACCGCCTGGCTCTGGCTGACTCTCTGGTTTGCCAACTTCGCGGAAACCCTGGCCGAGGGGCGCGGCAAGGCCCGCGCCGACAGCCTGAAAGCTGGTATGAGCCAGCTCAAGGCCCGCCGGGTGGCGAATGCCAAAGATGGTCAGGGTGAATGGGTACCCGCCACCAGCCTGATGAAGGGTGATCTGGTGCTGGTACGCAGCGGCGAGATGATCCCTGCCGACGGTGAAGTAATCGCCGGCATCGCCTCGGTCAACGAAGCCGCCATCACTGGCGAATCCGCCCCCGTCATCCGCGAGTCGGGTACCGACCGCAGCGGCGTGACCGGCAACACGACGGTCGTCTCCGACGAGATCTGGGTGCGCGTCAGCAACAATCCGGGCGAGAGCACGCTGGATCGGATGATCGCACTGGTGGAAGGGGCCAAGCGCCAGAAGACCCCCAACGAGATGGCGCTCGACGCCCTGCTGGTGGGCCTGACCCTGATCTTCCTGCTGGTGGTCGCCACTCTGCCCTGGTTCCTCGACTACAACGGCACCCAGGTCCCGCGTCTCTACCTGATCGCTCTCTTTATCACCCTGATCCCGACCACCATCGGCGGCCTGCTCTCCGCCATCGGCATTGCCGGTATGGATCGACTGGTGAAGCTGAACGTCATCGCCAAGTCTGGCCGTGCCGTGGAAGCGGCCGGTGACGTGCGCACCCTGCTGTTGGACAAGACCGGCACCATCACCTTCGGCAACCGGATGGCCGACGAGTTGATCCCGGCACCGGGTGTCGACCCCGCCCTGCTGGCACAAGCCGCCATGCTGGCCTCGCTGGGTGACAACACCCCGGAGGGCAAATCTATCCTGACTCTGGCCAGCAAGAGCATGGCCAAGCCGAGTCAGCTGGAGAGCGACAAGGTGGTCCCCTTCAGCGCCGAAACCCGGCTGAGCGGACTGGATCGCAACGGTCATCAATATCGCAAGGGGGCGGTAGATGCCGTGCTGAACTACCTCAGCCTCGACCGCAAGGCGGTACCTGAGCTGGTGCTCAAGTCAGTCGACAGCATCGCCCGTCAGGGTGGGACTCCGCTGCTGGTCTGCACTCAGGAGAAACTGCTGGGGGTGGTCTACCTCAAGGACATCATCAAGCCCGGAATCAAAGCCCGCTTCCAGATCCTGCGCCATATGGGGATACGTACCGTGATGATCACCGGCGACAACCCGAAAACCGCCGCCGCCATCGCCGCCGAAGCCGGGGTGGATGACTTCATCGCCGAAGCGACGCCGGAGAAGAAGCTGGCCTATATCCGGCAGGAGCAGGCCGATGGTCGTCTGGTCGCCATGTGCGGTGACGGCGCCAACGATGCGCCCGCGCTGGCGCAAGCTGATGTGGGGCTGGCCATGAACGAGGGTACCCAGGCCGCCAAGGAGGCGGGCAATCTGGTGGATCTCGACTCCAACCCCACCAAGCTGCTGGATGTGGTGCTGGTCGGCAAACAGCTGCTGGTGACCCGTGGCGCCCTGACCACCTTCTCCATCGCCAACGACGTGGCCAAGTACTTTGCCATCCTGCCAGCCCTGTTCATCGCCGCCTACCCGCAACTGGGGGCTCTGAACCTGATGCAGCTGGGCAGCCCGCAGAGCGCCATCCTGTCGGCCATCATCTTCAACGCCCTGATCATTGTGGCGCTGGTGCCGCTGGCACTGCGTGGTGTCGACCTGAAAGGCTCGGCCGCCAGCCTGCTGCGCCGCAACCTGCTGATCTACGGTGTCGGTGGCCTGCTGGTGCCGTTTATCGGCATCAAGCTGATCGATCTGGTCATTACCGGCCTGGGTCTGGTGTAACGACATAATCGGGATGCGGGTCAGACCCGCATCCCCTGCCATCCATTTGGAGCAAGAGAATCATGATAGCAATCAGAACCCTGTTGACCCTGACCCTGCTGCTGGGAGTGGGTTATCCGCTGGCGGTGACCGGGCTGGCCCAACTGCTGTTCCCCTGGCAGGCCAACGGCAGCCAGCTGACCGACAGCAAACAACAGCTCATCGGCAGCGCCCTGCTGGGGCAGAAATTCGAGCGGGCTGACTATTTCCATCCCCGTCCCTCCGCCAGCGACTTCAACACCATAGGCGGCAGCGCCAGCAATCTGGGGATGAGCTCACCGCTGCGGGCCGAGTTTGCCGAACAGGCCGCCAAGGCACAGCCGGGAACCAGCTCCCCCGCCATGCTGACCCGCTCCGCCTCCGGCCTCGATCCCCACCTGCCACTGGATGCGGTGCTGGCTCAGGTCGACCGCGTCGCCAAAGAACGTGGACTGGATCCCGCCCAACTGACGGAGCAGGTCAAGTCGGCCACACAAGCTGGTATCCTTGGCCCGCAGGTGGTCAACATTCTCCAGCTGAATCTGCAACTGGATCATAAAAAGGGCGCCTTATGGCGCCCATTCCGGTTTGGTGATGACCTCGATTTTCGAAACGGGCGGTTGGCTCGATAGGGATAACAATGGCTGATGTAGCAAGCGCCGACGCCCTGCTGGCGAATCTGATGCAGGAGCATGGGGATGCGTGATGAGGTAAGGGCCGACGCCCTGCTGGCGAGCCTGGAACAGGAGCACAAGGGCAAGCTGAAGGTGTTTCTCGGGGCCGCTCCCGGCGTGGGCAAGACCTACGCCATGCTGCAGGCGGTGCGGGAACAGGCCAAAGAGGGGGTCGACATCCTGATCGGCGTGGTGGAGACCCATGGCCGGCAGGAGACCCTGGCCCTGCTCGACAAGCTCGCCATCATGCCGCGCAAGATCCACATGCACCGCCAGCAGCGACTGGAGGAGATGGATCTCGACGGCCTGCTCGCCCGCAAACCGGCCATCGCCGTGGTGGACGAGCTGGCCCACAGCAACGCCCCCGGCAGCCGCCACGAGAAGCGCTGGCAGGATGTGGAGGAGCTGCTGAACGCCGGGATCGACGTCTACACCACCCTCAACGTGCAGCATCTGGAGAGCCTCAACGATCTGGTGTGGCAGCTGACCGGGGTCAGGGTGAAAGAGACCCTGCCCGATCAGGTGCTGCTGGAAGCCGACAGTCTGGTGCTGATCGACCTGCCCCCCAAGGAGCTGCTCGGCCGCCTCAAGGAGGGCAAGGTCTATGTGCCCCATCAGGCCAAGGCTGCCCTGCAATCCTTCTTCTCCCTCAACAACCTCACCGCATTGCGGGAGCTGGCGATGCAGACCGCCGCCAGCCATGTGGAGGGCGATCTGCAACTGCAGTGGCAGGCTGCAGGCAAGAGCACCTTGCCGCTGCGGGGCAAGTTGATGGTTTGCCTCGGCGACCTGCACGGCTCGGCGCTGGTGCGCTACGGCCACCGCTTTGCCCAGCGCCGCCAACTCCCTTGGCTGGTAGTGCATGTCGACAGCAATGGCCGCCGCTCGGCCGATGTGGAGCAGGCGCTGGCGCTCGCCTCCCACCTCGGTGCCAAGGTGCTGACGCTATCCAGCCCGGCGGTCGCCAACACCCTGCTGGAGACCGCCGAACAGCAGCAGGTCTCCCAGCTTCTGCTCGGCAAACCTCACAAGGCGCCGTGGCGCCGCTCGCTGGTGCAACACCTGCTCAAACAGGCGCAGGGGCTCGAAATCACGCTGGTCGATACCGAGAAGCAGAAGCCCGAAGTGGGAATGCGCGTCCCGACCCCGAAGGATATTCACCACAGCCTGCTGGCAGTGGTGATCATGGGGATCACCTCGGCTGCCGCCTGGGGGCTCTCCTACTGGCTGCCCCCCGCAGCGTTGCCGCTCATCTTCGTGCTGGGGGTACTGGCGACCGCCCTCACCACCAGTCTGGTGCCCGCCACGCTGGCAGCGGTGCTGGGCTTTATCGCCCACAATCTGCTCTTCACCGCCCCCTACTTCTCCCTGAGCGTCGCCAACCACAGCGATCTGCTCACCCTGTTTGTGCTGCTTATCGTCGGCATGACCGCGGGACGGCTCGCCTCCCGCCAGCGGCAACAGCTGATCGGTCTGCGCGAGACCCAGCAGCTGGGCAATGCCCTGCTCTCCCTCAGTCAGGGGCTGGCCACCGCCAGCAGCCCGGAGGAGGTCCTAAGACAAGGGGCACAAGCGATCTCGCTGGCGCTCGGCCAGCCAACCGTGGTGATCGACAAGGAGTTCAACGATCGGCTCGGCAACGAGAAGCACAGGCCCGGCCAGACCGACAAGGCGGCCATCGACTGGTGTCTGGCCCAGAAGCAGAGCGCCGGAGCCCACACCGCCACCCTCAATGCCGCCGAGGCCCAGTATCACCACCTCAGCGATGATCTGGTGATCGGCATAACGCTGGCCAATCCACTCTCCTCCTCTGCCGAGCACCAGCTGCAGGCGCTGCTCACCGATATTCGCGCCGCACTGGCGCGGATCGACCTCAACGAGCGGCTGGCCGACAGCCAGCTACAGGCGGAGACCGACCGGATGCGCGCCGCCCTGCTCTCCTCGGTCTCCCACGATTTGAAGACGCCACTGGCGACCATCATGGGTGCCGGCAGCACTCTGCTGGAATATGGTGACCGGATCCCCGCCGAAGACCGCGACGAACTGCTCCACTCGGTGCAGGAGGAGGCGCGCCGCCTGCACAGCTATGTGCAGAATCTGCTGGATATGACCCGCATCGGCTCCCCCGACTTCCAGCTGAAACGGGACTGGGTCGATCTGGCGGATCTGGTGGAGAGCGCCCGCAAGCGACTCGACTCCTCCTGGCGCCAGCACAAGCTGCTGGTCCATTTCGATCAGCATGTGCCCCAGCTCTATGTCCATGGCGCCCTGATCGAGCAGGTGCTGGTCAACATCCTCGACAACGCCTCCCGCTACTCGCCGGCAGGCACCCCCATCGAGTTCAAGGTGATGATGGCTGAGCCCGACCTCATCATCGACATCATCGATATCGGGGTCGGTATCGCCGAGTCGGATCGGGAGAAGATCTTCAACCTCTTCTACACCCAGCCGGTTGGCGATTGCGGCAGCCGTGGCACCGGGCTTGGCCTCGCCATTTCCCGCGCTATGATAGAGGCCCACGGCGGCAAGATTTGGGCCTTCTCCGGTCCCAATGGCAACGGAACCTGCATGCGCATCTCCCTGCCGCTCGCTCTCAATTCACCGGAGGTCTGATGGCTGACCGCCAGCTCGGGTCACTCAGCCCCTCCCACCATTCGCCTCTGGAGGTTTGATGGCGCACATTCTGGTCATAGATGATGAAGCGGCGATCCGTCGCTTTCTGCGGATCAGCCTGATTGCCGAGGGGCATCAGGTGAGTGAGGCGGTGGGGGTCAATGAAGGGCTGGAGCAGTATCGCCACCTCAACCCCGATCTGGTGATCCTCGATCTCGGTCTGCCTGACGGCGATGGCATTCAGGTGTTGCAGGCCATTCGCGAACACCACCCCAATCCGGTGCTGGTGTTGTCGGCCCGCGATTCGGAGCAGGAGAAGGTGCGGCTGCTGGATGCCGGCGCCAACGACTACATGAGCAAGCCGTTCGGCATCGGCGAGATGATGGCCCGCATTCGCGTGCTCTTGCGCCAGCGAGCTGGCGTCAGCAGTGGAGAGCGGCGCCACTTCCCCCAATGCGGCCTGACGCTTGATGTCAGCAGCCACAGGGTGACCATGAAGGAGGAGGAGATCCCCCTCTCCCGCAAGGAGTTCGCCCTGTTGCAGGCGCTGGTGTGCCACCCCGGCAAGCTGGTGATGCAGACCCAGCTGCTTAATGACATCTGGGGGCCGAGCCACAAGGAAGACACCCACTACCTGCGCATCGTCATCGCCAGCCTGCGCAAAAAGCTGGGGGATAACCCCCAGCAACCGACGCTTATCGAGACCGAATCCGGTATCGGCTACCGCTTTATCGGCAACTGACGTTTCACGTGGAACGACGCCCGCTGCAAATCAGCGCCAGCAAACCGCAGCCACTCAGCAACAGGCCGAGATCCTGCAATACGGCCGCCACCGCCAACCCCAGACTAAGCAGCAGGTAGTAGCCAAGCCCGAACAGGGCACCAGCACTGCCCGCTACCTCGCGATAGGCCAGCAGCGCCTGACTCAGCACATTAGGAATCGCCAGCCCAAAAGCGACGACGACACCCATCATGGGCAACAGGAACCAGAGGCTGGCCTGAGTCGCCCAGACCAGCAGCCCAGCGACCAGCGCCAGAGCGCAAGCCAGTCTGACCAGAGATGACGGCAGCCACCCCCTCCCCAGCAGATGCTTGTTGAGCAGGCTGCCGAGCAGAGTCGCCAGCGCTAGCAAGATCCCCGAATAGCCAAACTCGCCGGTGCTCAATCCCAATCCGGCAAACAGGAACGGGGCCAGACTGTAGTAACCAAACAGCATGGTGTTGAACAGGGCGACCAGCATGGCACTGCGCCAGAGTCCGCCATCCTTCATCATCCGGCACGCCAGCGGCCAGAGCGCAACTCGCAGGCTGGTGGCCGGGCGGGTTTCCGGCAACTGCCAGCAGGTCACCAGCAGCAAACCTACCGCCAGTATCAGCAGACCGCTGAACACTCCGAGATAGCCAAACCCGCTCGCCAGCTGGCCGCCACTGAGCAACCCCAGCACCGGACTGAGTGAGAGCGCAATGCCCATCACCGAGAAGACCCACGCCAGATCGCTACCCTGATAGCTATCGCGCAGCATGGTCTGGGTCACCACGGATCCCACCGCGGCACCAAAGGCCGAGATAACCCGGGCCAGCAACAGGGTTTCAAACTGATCAGC
This sequence comes from Aeromonas sp. 601039, assembly GCF_049174415.1. NCBI lineage: Bacteria > Pseudomonadati > Pseudomonadota > Gammaproteobacteria > Aeromonadales > Aeromonadaceae > Aeromonas > Aeromonas sp. 601039. Next base: position 73,743 of record NZ_JAAKTL010000012.1, on the reverse strand, counting down.
CAGCAGCGCCAGCAGGGTGCCGACGCCATAGGTGAGCAGACCCGCCAGCATGGCGGGACGCCGCCCGATCAGATCGCAGAGCCGTCCCCAGCAGACCACGCCCACCGCAAACGCCAGAAAATAGACCGACAGGGTCTGGGATGCCTGCCCCTCGCTCACCCGAAACTGGGTGGCGATGTGGGTCAGGACCGGGCTGTAGATGGTCTCCACAATTTGGGGAAACATCATCAACCCCACCACCAGCCAGAGCGGTGGCAACTTGTTGTTCATGACAAACCTCCTTCACAAGAGGTCGCCATTCTAGAGAGATTCAGATTGTCCGATTACAATAAGCAGGACTATAAACATCAAAAATCGGACATATGGCCTTTATTCTTCCCGATCACCCTTTTGACCCCGACCAGCTGACGGGCAGCGTGATCGGCATTGCCTCCGCCCTCGGTTGGCACGACTCGGGTCTGCATCAACATCAACGCCATCAGCTGCTGTTCGCCCAATCCGGCTGCATGACCATGGAGCTGGAAGGTCGGGTTTGCCTGCTGCCACCCACCCGCGCCGCCTGGCTGCCTGCAGGCACCTCACACCGGATCTTGATGCGCGGTGTGGTGGCCTACCGCTCCCTCTACTTCCAGCCGCACCCCGAGTTGCCCGGCACGGTCGAAGTGCTGGCGGTCAATCCGCTGCTGCACGAACTGATCGAGCGGATGGCGCTCTGGCCGTGGGACAAACCGCAAGAGCAGCAGCAACGGACGGTTGCACTGTTTATGGAGGAGTTGGGGCAGGCGCCGCGGGAGTCGTGGCAGTTGCCGCTGCCGACCGATCCCAGACTGGGCGACTGGCTACAGCAGTTGAAACGGGGGGATGCCCTGCCCGATCGGCTCAACCGGCTGGCCGAGCGGGTGGGTGCCAGTGACAAGACCATTGGCCGCATCTTCATGCGGGAGACCGGCATGAGCTATCAGGCGTGGCGTCAGCAGTGGCGGCTGTTGCGCGCCATGGAGCTGCTGGCAGAAAGCGAGCCCATCAGCCGGATTGCCGCTGCGCTGGAGTTCTCCAGCGACAGCGCCTTCATCAGCTTCTTCAAACAACATACAGGACAGACCCCCCTGCGCTACCTCAACTCTCGGGGTGAGTCGCCACAGCCTGACTCGCCTCCACCACCAGGGTATCCAGCGCCAGCGGCTTGAGATTGTGCAACGCATCCTTCACCACGGCATGGGATGCCTGTTGCAACTCGCTCTGCACATCCTGCTCCAGCTGGGCACTCTCCAGCTCGGGCCGCGGGTTTTCGTTGGCCATCACGTTCAGGCTCAGGGCACTCACAATCAGGGTAGCGATCAGGCTTTTCATCTGGTTTGCTCCGGTATGGTTGAGATGACCAGATAGCTATTCCAATAGTTGTGCCAATCCTCACGCAATTCATAACATGATGATTTTGTTTAAATTAACTATATCTCGATACCAAATTGAGTCGCAAAATGCATCCCGCGCGGTCATTTTTAAACCAACAGTTGGTGCTTTTAACCACGCTTGATTTTTGCACCATGTTCCACGTGGAACGTCCCATCTTTTTGATCGACACCCGCTTTTAAACTGAGCTATGGTGCTACATCCCCGTAACTCAAATCTGGATCTGTCACTGAATGGAATTTTCCTTGTTCGGCGAGAAGTTCACTCGCCACGCCGGCATTACCCAACTCATGGATGACCTCAATCAGGGGCTGACCAATCCGGACGCCATCATGCTGGGTGGCGGCAATCCAGCCCCCATCCCCGCCATGCTGGAACGCTTTCAGGCCGAGGCCAAGAGCCTGCTCGACAACGGCGAGCTGGTCAAAGCGATGGCCAACTACGACGGCCCACAGGGCAAAGACAGGTTCACCAAAGCGCTGGCAGCCCTGCTCAGCAAGGAGCTGGGCTGGGATATCTCGGCTCGCAATATCGCCCTGACCAACGGCAGTCAGAATGCCTTCTTCTACCTGTTCAACCTGCTGGCCGGTGAATTTGCCGATGGCCGCAAGAAAAAGGTGCTGTTCCCGCTCGCCCCCGAATACATCGGCTATGCCGACTCGGCGCTGGCCGACGACTACTTCGTGGCTTACAAACCCACCATCGAGAAGCTGCCCGATGGCCAGTTCAAATACCATGTGGATTTCGAGAGTCTGCAGGTAGGTGACGATATCGGGGTGATCTGCGTCTCCCGCCCGACCAACCCGACAGGCAATGTGCTGACCGACGAAGAGATCGAACACCTCGATCAGATCGCCCGCGACAAGGGAATCCCGCTGCTGATCGACAACGCCTACGGCGTCCCCTTCCCGGGCATCATCTTCAGCGAAGCCAAGCCATTCTGGAACGCCAACACCATCCTTTGCATGAGCCTCTCCAAGCTGGGCCTGCCGGGCACCCGTTGCGGCATCGTCATCGCTGACGAGAAGATCATTCAGGCCATCACCAACCTGAGCGGCATCATCAATCTGGCGCCGGGCAGTCTGGGCCCCGCCATCACCATCCCGATGATCGAGAGCGGCGAGATCATCGCCCTCAGCGAACAGGTGGTGAAGCCCTTCTATCAGCAGAAGGCGGAGCTGGCGGTGCAGTTGCTGCGCGAAGCGATCCCTGACCCGCGCTTCCATATTCACAAACCGGAAGGTGCCCTCTTCCTCTGGCTCTGGTTTGAAGGCTTGCCGATCCACTGTCAGGAGCTGTACGAGCGACTGAAGGCGAAGAACCTGCTGATCGTGCCGGGTCACTACTTCTTCCCCGGCATCGACGACCCCGAGTGGCGCCACAGCCAGGAGTGCATTCGCCTCAACTACTCCCAGAGCGAGGAGCTGGTGCGTCGCGGCATCGCCATTCTGGCCGACGAGATCAACACCCTCTACGCCGGTTAATCCAATCCAGCGATACAAAAACACAAAGGCCTGCAGATGCAGGCCTTTATTGTTTATCGCGATCCGGTTTGCTTAGCCGGGCAACGCCAGCTGCTCGGGTTTACCGATGGGAATGGCCCGAGGCTTGAGCGCCTCCGGCAGTTCGCGCGCCAGCTCGATGGTCAGCAGACCATGCTCCAGCTTGGCGCCCTGCACTTCCACATGCTGGCTCAGCTTGAAGGCGAGCTCGAAGTCGCGCTCGGCGATCCCCTGATGGAGGAACTGACGCTCACCGGCCGCAGCCCCTTTGCACCCCTTCACCTTGAGGGTGCCGTTTTCGGTCTCCAGCTCCAGCTCTTCGCGCTCGAAGCCAGCCACGGCGACCGTAATGCGATAGCCATCCTGATCGCGCTTTTCAATGTTGTAAGGGGGGTAAGCCGCGGTCTTCTGCTCGAACAGACCTTCCAGCTCACGGGCCATCCGCTCGAAGCCGACGGCGTTGGAATAGAGATGAGAAAAATCGAGGTTACGCATATTCCTATCCTTCTAATAAGCAACAGGTTCAACTCTCCACAGGCCCGTCATCGGCACCCGGGAAATTTTAAAATTTCAGTGAATTCAGACTATCAGCCGTTAATCTCGATCTTGCGCGGCTTCATCGCCTCGGGCACTTCACGCACCAGATCGATGTGCAGCAAGCCGTTTTTCAGGTCGGCCCCTTTCACCCGTACATAGTCGGCCAGCTGGAAGCGGCGCTCAAAACCACGCTCGGCGATCCCCTGATAGAGATAGTTGCGCTCGGTATCGGCCTGCTTGTTGCCCTTCACCGTCAACAGATTTTCCTGGAAGCTCAGCTCCAGCTCTTCCTGGGTAAAGCCCGCTACCGCCATGCTGATGCGGTAGTCGTTGTCACCCAGTTGCTCGATGTTGTACGGGGGATAACCGGCATTGCCATTGCTGGCCGCAGATTCGATGAGATTGGCCAGACGATCGAAACCGATGGCAGAACGATAGAGCGGAGAAAAGTCGATAGAACGCATAGTATTACCCTCTTATGAGCGATAACGGATTGTTTGCCCTCCTTATGGACGGGCGCCTGGTCGAAACCTCTGTCGAGCGTTCCGGCCTTGTTACCTATATAGGGGCTCACTTTTTCCTTTCAAGGGGATTTTTTCAAATTTTTTAAATGGCCGCACCGACCTGTAGAACATCAACCTGTTGGCCCGATAGTGATGATAATCGACCCGTGGGCCACTGATGGCAATGCGCTCCGCACTCCATAATTGGTTGCATATCCACCAGCCAACATGGAGCCATCTCATGAAGATTACCCAGGTTCGTAACGCCACCTTGCTGCTCGACTATGCCGGCACCCGCTTTCTGATCGACCCCATGCTCTCGGCCAAGGGAGCCTTCCCCGGCTTTGAGGGCACCGCCAACAGCCATCTGCGCAATCCGCTGGTCGAGCTGCCGCTACCGATCGATGAGCTGGTCGATGTGGATGCCGTTATCGTCACCCACGACCATCCAGACCACTGGGATGATGCCGCCAGAGCCCTGATCCCCAAGCATCTGCCGCTCTTGGTGCAACATCAGAAAGATGCCGATGCCATTCGTGCCAGTGGCTTTGAGGATGTGAGGCTGCTGAGCGACCAGCCCGAGTTTGCTGGCATTCGCCTGCAGCAGACTGGTGGCCAGCACGGCAGCGACCAGTTGATGGCGGTACTGGGCGAGCGAATGGGAGAAGTGTGCGGCGTGGTCTTCTCCCACCCCGATGAACAGTGCCTCTATCTGGCCGGTGACACCATCTGGCATCCCCGGGTCGAGCAAGCCCTGCAACAGCATCAGCCCGAGGTCATCATCCTCAACTGTGGCGATGCACAGGTGCCCGGGCTCGGTTCCATCATCATGGGCAAGGAGGATGTCGCCGCCGTTTATCAGGCCGCACCGCAAGCCACGCTGATCGCCAGCCATATGGAGGCGGTCAACCACGCCGTGCTGTCACGCCTAGAGCTGCGCGACTATCTGGCGGAACGGGGCATGATGGATCGGGTACGGGTGCCAGAAGATGGCGAGGCGATATCGCTGTGACCCGCAGGAGGGCCATGCCAGAGATGGCCCTTCGGCTTTCACTACCGAACGATTATGATGAGTGGTCTGAGCGCAGAGAGGAGCCAACACCATGACCACCCCGATCGTTGCCGTGGTGACCTTCGATCACTTCAGCCCTTTTCACTGCGCCGTCCCCTGCCTCATCTTCGGTGATATCCTGCCGGGCCAGCCGCTGTTCGAGCTCAAGATCTGCTGCGGTGATGGCAACCCTCATTCACACTCGGCGCAAGGATTCACCATTCAGGCTCCTCATGGGCTGGAGGTGCTGGCCGAGGCGGAGATCATCGTCATCCCCTTCTGGCACGACCCGGCAGCACGGCCACCAGCAGCGCTGCTCGATGCCCTGATTGCCGCCAGAGCCAGAGGTGCCCGGCTGGTCGGGCTCTGCCTCGGTACCTATGTGCTCGCCTACGCCGGGCTGCTCAATGGTCGCAAGGCATCGACCCACTGGGAGTACGAGCAAGATTTCTGCCACCGCTTTCCCTGCGTGCAGCTCGATACCAACGCCCTCTATGTGGATGACGAAGGGCTTGTCACCTCGGCAGGCACTGCCGCCGGGCTGGACTGCTGCCTCTATCTGGTACGCCAGTACCACGGCTCGGCCATCGCCAACAAGGTGGCACGGCGGCTGGTGATCCCGCCCCACCGGGAAGGGGGTCAGGCCCAGTTTATCGAGCAGCCGGTGCCCGCCTCCACGCGCGATGTCCGGATGAACCAGTTGCTCGATCACCTGCGTGCCCATCTGGCCGAGCCTCACACCCTGGACTCTCTGGCGGCCCATACCCTGATGAGTCGGCGCACCTTTACCCGCCGTTTTCATCAGGCAACTGGTCTCTCGGTGGGTGAATGGCTGCTGGCGGAACGGCTCAGGCGCAGTCAGGAGCTGCTGGAGGTAAGCGGCCATTCCATCGATCGCATTGCCGAGCTGGTCGGCTTCAAGAGTGCCACCTCCCTGCGCAACCACTACCGCGCCCGCTTTTCCATCTCCCCCAGCGAGTGGCGACGATCTTTTCGTGGCCAAAACCCCTGATGTTTCACGTGGAACGTGCAACTTCTTTCGCCCAAAAACAAAAAGCCGCTCACAGGGAGCGGCTTTTTGCTGTCTGACTGCGTCGATTAAACGTCGAGGTTGGCCACGCGCAGGGCGTTGGTCTCGATAAAGTCACGACGGGGCTCAACGGCATCACCCATCAGGGTGGAGAAGAGCTGGTCGGCACCGACGGCGTCGTCGATGGTGACGCGCAGCATGCGACGGGCTTCCGGATCCATGGTGGTTTCCCACAGCTGGTCCGGGTTCATCTCACCTAGCCCTTTATAGCGCTGGATGTAGATGCCGCGCTTGCCTTCGCCCATCAGCCACTCGACGGCTTCTACGAAGTTGGCAACCGGTTTGACCTTCTCGCCACGCTTGATGAAACCACCTTCCTCGATCAGGTTGGCGATCTCCTTGCCCAGCGAGACCAGCTGACGGTACTCACCGGACTGCAGGAAGTCGTAGCTGAGCGGATATTCGCGGTCGACACCGTGCTGACGTACCACGGCGTGCGGCACGTACAGGCTGCGCTCTTCGTCACGACGAACCTGGATCTGGTACTGGATACCGTGGTTGCTCTCGTTGAGCACGGCTTCCATACCCTGACACCAGGCCAGCAGATCGCTCTCGCTGTTCAGCAGCGCTTCGTTCAACTCCGGCTGATAGATCAGCTGGGTCAGCACGGCTTCCGGCGCACGACGAGACATGCGGGTGATCAGGTGAGTCACCGAGCGGTGCTGGTTGACCAGGCGCTCCAGTGCCTCGCCACCGATAGCCGGAGCAGACTCGTTAACGTGCAGAGTGGCACCATCCAGCGCCATGGCGGTCTGGTACTGCAGCAGCGCGTCTTCGTCTTTCAGATACTGCTCCTGCTTGCCCTTCTTCACTTTGTAGAGCGGCGGCTGGGCAATGTAGACGTAGCCACGTTCGATAATTTCCGGCATCTGACGATAGAAGAAGGTCAGCAGCAAAGTTCGGATGTGCGCACCATCGACGTCCGCATCGGTCATGATGATGATGTTGTGATAACGCAGCTTGTCCGGGTTGTACTCGTCGCGACCGATACCGCAACCCAGTGCGGTGATCAGGGTGCCCACCTCTTGCGAGGAGATCATCTTGTCGAAACGGGCCTTCTCTACGTTCAGGATTTTACCCTTGAGCGGCAGGATGGCCTGGTTCTTACGGTTGCGACCCTGCTTGGCGGAACCGCCAGCAGAGTCCCCTTCCACTATGTAGAGTTCGGAGAGAGCCGGGTCTTTTTCCTGACAGTCAGCCAGCTTGCCGGGCAGACCTGCGATATCCAGCGCGCCTTTGCGGCGGGTCAGTTCGCGGGCCTTGCGGGCCGCTTCACGGGCACGTGCCGCATCGATGATCTTGTTGACCACGATCTTGGCATCGCCCGGGTTTTCCAGCAGGAAGTCAGCCAGCTTCTCACCCATCGCCTGTTCAACGGCGGTCTTCACTTCGGAAGAGACCAGCTTGTCTTTGGTCTGGGATGAGAACTTGGGATCCGGCACCTTGACGGAGATAACGGCAATCAGACCTTCACGCACGTCGTCGCCACTTGCGGCAGACTTGGCCTTCTTGCTGTAATCCTCTTTGTCCATATAGGAGTTCAGAGTACGGGTCAGCGCGGTACGGAAGCCAACGAGGTGAGTACCACCATCCCGCTGCGGGATGTTGTTGGTGAAGCAGTAGACCCCTTCCTGATAGGCGTCATTCCACTGCATCGCCACTTCAACGCCGATACCATCCTGCTCGGTGGTGAAATGGAACACCTTCGGGTGGATCGGGGTCTTGTTCTGGTTCAGGTATTCAACGAACGCCTTGATGCCACCTTCGTAGCAGAAATGCGCCTCACGGCCGTCACGCTCATCCATCAGACGGATGGAAACACCGGAGTTGAGGAAGGAGAGCTCGCGCAGGCGCTTGGCCAGGATCTCGTAGTGGAACAGGGTGTCGCTGAAGATGGTCGGGCTCGGCCAGAAGCGAACTTCAGTACCGGTGCCGGTGCTGTCGCCAATCTGCTTGAGCGGCGCCTGCGGCTCACCCAGATGATAGGTCTGCTCGTAGACGTGACCGTTACGACGAATGGTCAGCAACAGCTTGTCAGAGAGGGCGTTAACGACGGAGACGCCGACGCCGTGCAGACCACCGGAAACCTTGTAGGAGTTGTCATCGAACTTACCGCCAGCGTGCAGCACGGTCATGATGACTTCGGCAGCGGAGCGGCCCTCTTCCGGGTGAATATCGACCGGAATACCACGGCCGTTATCGCGCACGGAGACGGAGCCATCGGAATGGATCTTGACCTGAATATCGGAGCAGTAGCCAGCGAGCGCCTCGTCAATGGAGTTATCGACGACCTCGAACACCATGTGGTGCAGACCCGAGCCATCATCCGTATCGCCGATATACATCCCCGGGCGCTTGCGGACCGCATCCAGGCCCTTCAGCACCTTGATATTCGAGGAGTCGTAAGTATTTTCACTCATAGCTTACTCTCTGCCTTCTCTAACGTTTCGGAGATTTTACCCTGTTCCACGTGGAACAACTTACAGTCATTCGCATCCATCATGTCTGCGAGCTGACCGGTGTCGATGGCGGTGATAAACACCTGGGACGCGCACTGCTTCAGCCTTGCGGCCAGCAAGCGGCGCTTGTCGACATCCAGTTCAGAGGCAAAATCGTCAATTAAAAAAATACAGCCACGGCTGCTATGTTGATTCAAATAGAGCCCTTGGGCCAGTCGCATGGCGCAGACCAGCAACTTCAGCTGACCCCGGGACAAAATATCCTGAGCGGGCACCCCGTTCGCCTTGAGGCGCACATCGGCTTTCTGTGGACCGACACCGGTATAGCCCAGCGCCCGATCCCGCTCAAACCCCGCCTCCAGCAGATCGCCGAGGGGAGTATCTTTCTCCCAGCCCCGGTAAAAGCCGAGACTGATATCGAATTCCGGCAGAAAATCCGCCGTCATATCCTTGATCAGCGGCGTAATGGCCTGACAATAACTGGCGCGAAACTCGGCCAGCTCACCACCCAGCCGCACCAACTCCTGATCCCAGAACGCCAGCTGGCGGTATTGGGTGCTCTGGCGCAACAGCGCATTGCGCTGTTTCAGCAGCCGCCGCACTCGTCCCCACAGGGCAAAGAAGGTCGGCTCCTGATGGAAGACACCCCAATCGAGCCAGGCGCGGCGAGCCTGAGGCCCGCCCGTCAGCAGGTTGAAACCATCGGGATGGATCAACTGCACCGGCAACAGCTCCGCCAAATCGGCAAGCCGCTGGGCCTGTGCCCCGGCAATCTTGAGCTGGGTCTCGCCACTCTTGTCTTTGGCAAGACCGATCGGTACCTGACGCCCCTCCAGCTCGCAATGGGCAAACAGGGTAAAGGCCCTCTCCCCCTGGCGGATGACCCGCCCGGTCAAATGAGTGCGAAAGGAGCGCCCCAGACCAAGGTAGTGAATGGCTTCCAGCACACTGGTCTTGCCGCTGCCATTGCACCCGACCAGAATGTTGAGGCCGGGCGACAGCTTGAGACTGGCTTGCTGGATATTGCGAAAGTCGCTGAGCTGGAGTTTGACCAGGGACACGACTAGATCCGCATCGGCATCACCACGTACTGAGCATCCTGATGTTCAAAATCCTCAATAATGGCACTGCTGATGGAATCGCTCAGGCTAATCCGAATTTGGTCACATTTTAACGTATTCAGCACGTCGAGCACATAAGAGACGTTAAAGCCGATCTCCATCTCGCCAGCGGCATATTGTACGTCAAGCAGCTCTTCGGCTTCTTCCTGTTCCGGGTTGTTCGCGGTGATGCGCAGCAGGTTTTCCTGCAGATTGAGACGCACCCCACGGAATTTCTCGTTGGAGAGGATAGCGGCGCGGGCAAACGCCTGACGCAGATCCTCACGGCCAGCGATCAGGGCCTTGTCGCTGTTGCGCGGAATGACGCGGCGCCAGTCCGGGAAGCGGCCATCCACCAGCTTGGAGGTGAAGATGAAGCCGTCCAGCGCAGCACGCAGGTTGCTGCGACCGATCTGCAGCCGCACCGGCTTGTCTTCTGCTTCCAGCAGACGCACCAGCTCCAGTACCCCTTTGCGCGGCAGGATAACCTGATGATCGGGCAGCGATTCCCCTACTACCTCGCGGCGGCAGGTGGCCAGACGGTGACCGTCGGTCGCCACGGTGCGCAGACCGTGACCTTCGCTCTCGAACAGCATGCCGTTCAGGTAGTAACGCACGTCCTGGCTGGCCATGGAGAACTGGGTCGCATCGATCAGCTTCTTCAGCTCCAGCTGGCTGATATCGAACTCGAGCACGGATTCCCAATCCTCGATGTTCGGATACTCGGTCGCCGGCAGGGTCGAGAGATTGAAGCGGGAGCGACCGGACCGGATGATCAGGCGCTCGCCTTCGGTATTGAGACGGATCTCGGCGCTTTCCGGCAGACCACGGCAGATATCCAGCAGCTTGCGCGCCGGTACTGTGGTGCGGCCATCTTCGCTGGCCCCGTTCAGATAGACCTGACCGATCATCTCTACTTCGAGATCGGTGCCGGTCAGTGACAGCAGACCGTTGCTGACATCAAGCAGCACGTTGCCGAGGATCGGCAGGGTCGGTCGGCCGCCGAGGGCGCCGGACACCAGTTGCAGAGGACGTAACAGGGCCTCACGGCTAATTTCGAGCTGCATCTGTGCTCTCCGTTGTGATTAGGAGGAAAAGATTCGGATCAGGTTGGAATATTCGCGCTGCATCTGTCCACTCGATTCCGTTATCAGGAAGAAAGGGTACGGATCAGGTTGGAATAGTCCTCCTTGATGTCGTGACTCTCCTCCTTCAGCTGCTCGATCTTGCGGCAGGCATGAAGAACGGTAGTGTGGTCACGGCCACCAAAGGCATCACCTATCTCCGGCAAACTGTGGTTGGTCAGCTCCTTGGCCAGTGCCATCGCCAGTTGGCGCGGACGAGCAACAGAGCGGGAACGACGCTTGGAGAGCAGATCCGCCAGCTTGATCTTGTAGTACTCCGCCACCGTCTTCTGGATATTGTCGATGGTGACCAGCTTCTCCTGCAGTGCCAACAGGTCGCGCAGCGCTTCGCGCACGAAATCGATGTTGATGGCACGGCCGGTGAAGTTGGCGTTGGCGATCACCCGGTTGAGGGCGCCTTCCAATTCACGGACGTTGGATCGCAGACGTTTGGCAATGAAGAAGGCCACTTCGTCCGGCAGATGGATCTGGTTCTCGTCTGCCTTGCGCATCAGGATCGCGACACGGGTCTCCAGCTCCGGCGGCTCGATCGCCACGGTCAGGCCCCAGCCGAAGCGGGACTTGAGGCGATCCTCGACACCGTTGATCTCCTTCGGATAGCGATCCGAGGTCAGGATGATCTGCTGATTCCCTTCCAGCAAGGCATTGAAGGTATGGAAGAACTCCTCCTGGGAGCGCTCCTTGTTGGCGAAGAACTGGATGTCATCGATGAGCAGGGCATCGACGCTGCGGTAGTAACGCTTGAACTCTTCAATGGCGTTGTTTTGCAGCGCTTTCACCATGTCCTGAACAAACCGCTCGGAGTGCATATAGATGACTTTGGCATCTTTTTTACTCTCCTTGATGGCATTGCCAACGGCGTGCAGCAGGTGGGTTTTACCCAGGCCGGTGCCGCCATAGAGGAACAGCGGGTTGTAAGCACCACCCGGATTGTCCGCTACCTGACGGGCAGCCGCACGCGCCAACTGGTTGGACTTACCCTCGACGAAATTCTCGAAGGTATAGTTCACGTTGGTGTTGCTCTTGTGGTTCGGCTCGGGCTTGGCTTCAGCCTTGCTTTCCCAGCTCTTCTGCAAGTTATTCACAGGCGCGACACCCTGTACCGGCGCTCTGGCGACAGCAACAGGATGGGGACGATTGCCTATATCAAAACGCAGGGCGGGGCCGTCGACCCCGCAGAGTTCGTTGATGATGCCGTTAACCCGGATGAGATACTTGTCTCGTACCCAGTCCAGAACAAAGCGATTCGGTGCATACAGGGTCAGAGTATTGTCACTCAACTCCGCTTGAAGCGGCCGGATCCACATGCTGAATTCTGCCGAGGGCAACTCATCTTGCAGCCGGTTAAGGCACTGCTGCCATAGCGAAGCAGTCACTCTAAACTCCTGTCGATTGATTAACTAAAGACCGGCTATTCTACGTTTTTAGCCGCCGGATCTCCAGCCATCGCCCGGTGGATCCAGCAAATAAGATCCTTGACTTTCAAGGATCCAGCGCCTTTGGATCGGATTTCATCCCCAAAGTTACCCACAGCTTGATCCACCGTCCGGATTGGTCGATCCCGTGCTTCTCTCCTGTTATTTCATATAACCAAATGTCATTTATTTTTTAAATTTTATTCCAATAACATCAGGGCCAAACCAGTTATTACAACTACAAATACAAGACATTGAGAGAGAGAAACACCATGAAAACATCCATCAAACTGATTTCCGGCGCAGCCATCCTGCTCGCCACCCTGTCCGGTCAGGCCATCGCCCAGGAGACCATCAAGGTCGGCATGTCTGGCAAATATTTCCCGTTCACCTTCGTCAAGCAGGACAAGCTGCAAGGGTTTGAAGTGGATATGTGGAACCAGATCGGCGAGCGCACCGGCTACAAGGTCGAATTCGTGACCGCCAGCTTCTCCGGCCTGTTCGGCATGCTGGAAACCGGCCGCATCGACACCATCTCCAACCAGATCACCATCACCGACGAGCGCAAGGCGAAGTACGACTTCTCCCAGCCTTACGTCTATGACGGCGCCCAGATCGTGGTACGCAAGGGCAACAGCACCATTCATGGCATCAAGGATCTGGAAGGCAAGAAGGTGGCCGTGAACCTGGGTTCCAACTTTGAAGAGCTGCTGCGCAAGAACGACCCGAACAAGAAGATCGATATCCGCACCTATGACTCCGCCTTCGAGCAGGATGTCGCCCTGGGTCGCATCGACGCCTTCGTGATGGACCGCGTCTCCACCGCCCAGCTGATCAAAGAGTCCAAGCTGCCGCTGCAACAGGCTGGCGCACCGTTCGAGACTATCGAGAACGCCCTGCCCTTCCTGAAGACCCCGGAGAAACAGGCGCTGCTGAAGAAGGTCGACGAGGCCCTGACTGCCATGCGCAAGGATGGCTCCCTGCGTCAGATCTCCGAGAAATGGTTCGCTTCCGACATCACCGACAAATAAATGATGGAATTTGACCTCGAATACACGCTGGGGCTGTTTCCCATCCTGCTCAAATATCTGGGCACCACGATGGAGATGGCCCTGTGGGGATTCGTGCTGGCACTCGTACTCTCGCTGGCCCTGGCGATAGTACGGGTGTTTCGCGTCCCCGCGATTCACTGGCTGGCGATGCTCTATATCTCGTTCTTTCGGGGTACACCGCTACTCGTTCAGCTGTTCCTGCTCTACTACGGACTGCCGCAACTGTTCCCGATCTTCGTGGGGATGGATGCCTTTACCGCCGCCATCGTCGGTCTGACCCTGCACTTCGCCGCCTACATGGCCGAGTCGATCCGCGCAGCCATCCTCGGCATTCACAAAAGCCAGATGGAAGCGGCGCTCAGTATCGGCATGAGCCGTTATCAGGCGATGCAGCGGATCATTCTGCCGCAGGCTGCACGCATAGCCACTCCGTCGCTGATGAACTACTTCATCGACATGATCAAGAGCACCTCGCTGGCCTTTACCCTCGGCGTGGCCGAGATCATGGGCAAGGCGCAGATGGAAGCCTCCTCCTCCTTCAAGTTCTTCGAGAGCTTTATGGCGGTGGCGCTCATCTACTGGGTAGTGGTCATCTTCTTCACCCGCTTGCAGCATCTGCTGGAAGTACACCTCAACCGTGCCTATTAAAGGAGGGCTCCCATGATCAAGCTAACCGGCCTCTCCAAGGCATATAACGGCAATCAGGTGCTCAACGGCATCGATCTGGAGGTAAAGAAGGGGGAGATAGTGGTCATTATCGGCCCCTCCGGCACCGGCAAGTCGACTCTGCTGCGCTGCCTGAACCTGCTGGAGACCCCGGATGCGGGTTCGCTTGCCATCGACGATCTGCAGCTCAATCTGGCAAATGCCAGCGAGCAGCAGGCCATCGAGCTGCGCAAGCGCGCCTCCTTCGTGTTCCAGAACTACGCCCTGTTTGCCAACAAGACGGCACAAGACAACATCGCCGAAGGGCTGATCACCGTCTGGAAACAGCCAAAGGCGGAAGCCCGTGCTACCGCCCTTGGCATCCTTGAGGATATAGGTCTTGCCGACAAGAAGGACGCCTATCCGGCCTCCCTCTCCGGCGGCCAGCAGCAGCGGGTCGGCATCGGTCGGGCCATGGCGGCCCACTCCAAGGTGATCCTGTTTGACGAACCCACCTCGGCGCTCGATCCGGAATGGGTCGATGAAGTGCTCGGGCTGATGAAAAAGCTGGCTAGCCAGCACCAGACCATGGTGGTGGTGACCCACGAGATTGAATTCGCACGGGATGTGGCCGATCGGGTGATCTTCATGGAAGGTGGCCGGATCGTGGAGCAGGGCCCGCCGGATCAGATATTGGTCGATCCCAAGGATCCCCGTACCCGGGAGTTCTTGCGGAAAGTCCTTAAATAGCTCTCTCTTTGGCGGCCTGGCCGCCTTTTTTATTGAGGGATCCCTTGTTTAACACCGGGTTGCCAGTATAATCCGGTGCCCTCGATCCTCTGGATCCTCACGCTCGGCAGTGGCCTTTTCAAGACCACCGCAGGATGAGAGGGAACGGCGGATTGACTAAAAGCCGAACTCTGTTTAGAATTCGGCCTCTTTTGCTAGTCGTCACACGCTATAGCTGGCGCGTCGGCTAAGTGTGACAATCAAAACTGTACAGTAATACGGAATCGAATCATGAAACGTACTTTTCAACCGTCCAACCTGAAGCGCAAGCGCTCTCACGGTTTCCGCGCCCGCATGGCAACTGCCAACGGTCGTAAAGTTCTGGCCGCTCGTCGTGCCAAGGGTCGTGCCCGCCTGGTAGTCTAATGCCTACCCAGCACACCTTCTCTCGGGAGTTACGTCTGTTAACTCCCGAACACTTCAAACGCGTTTTCGCCGAGCCTGTCCGGGCCGCCTCTCCGCAGATTACTCTTCTCGCCTCTCCCAATTCGCTCGAACACCCTCGTCTTGGTCTCGCTGTGCCCAAAAAAGCACTCAAGCGTGCCGTTTGGCGTAACCGTGTCAAACGGGTGGTTCGGGAAAGTTTCCGCCTCAAACAACATCAGCTGCCCGCTATCGACATCGTGGTGATCGCCAAGGCCGGTGTGAAAGAGATGGATAACGAGGAACTGTTCAAGTTACTGGAAAAGCTATGGCGCACTCTGTCACGCCGTTGCAATGGGTAGCTATCAAACTGATACGTCTGTATCAGCTAATCATTAGTCCCCTGCTGGGGCCGCGCTGCCGTTTTACCCCGACTTGTTCCCAATTTGCGATAGAAGCAATCCGACTTCACGGTTTCATAAAAGGCGTTTGGTTAGCCAGCAAACGTCTATTAAAATGCCATCCCTTATCCGAGGGTGGTTATGACCCGGTTCCGCAACCAAAGCGAAGAAACTGAAAACTATGGAATCACAACGCAATCTACTCCTGATCGGTTTGCTGTTCGTGAGCTTTCTGCTCTGGCAACAGTGGGAGTCCGACAAGGCTCCGAAGCCGGCCCCGACTACCGTGGCCCAAACCGAACATTTCGTACCTGAAGCCGGTCAGACCGGTGATATTCCTCAGGTTTCCGAGCAAGCCAACGCGACTGCCGCACGCAAGCTGATCACCGTCTCCTCTGACGTACTCAAGCTGACCCTGGACACCCAGGGTGGCGACATCGTGTCTGCCGAACTGCTGTCTCACAAACTGGAAGAGGGCAAGGACCAACCGTTCGTGCTGCTGACCAGCAAGCCTGAGCACCTCTATATCGCCCAGAGCGGTCTGGTGGGTCGCAACGGTCCGGACAGTCAGGCCGAAGGTCGTCCTACCTATGAAGCCGCCCAGACCAGCTATCAGCTGGCCGATGGTCAGGATCAAGTCGTCGTTCCGATGACCTGGACCGACAGCAAGGGCGTGGTCTTCACCAAGGAGTTCATCCTCAAGCGTGGCGACTATGCCGTTGGCGTTGATTACAAGATCGACAACAAATCTGCCGAGCCGGTTCAGGTGCAGTTCTATGGTCAGCTGAAGCAGACCATAGCCACACCGAAGGATCAGGAAGGTCATGCCATGGTAGCCAGCGCTTACCGTGGTGGTGCCTTCTCCACTGAAGATACCCGCTACAAGAAGTACACCTTCGACGAGATGAAGGATGCCGACCTGAACAAGACCACCAAGGGTGGTTGGGTCGCCATGCTGCAACACTACTTCGTCTCTGCTTGGGCTCCGAACGCAAACGATACCAACAGCTTCTACAGCCGCGTGATCCCGGGTAAAGGCCAGGCCATCATCGGTTACAAGGCGCCGATGGTTGACGTGGCTGCCGGTCAACAGGCCGAAGTGACCAGCAAACTGTGGGTTGGCCCCAAGCTGCAAGACCAGATGGCCAAGGTGGCTAACCACCTCGACCTGACCGTCGACTACGGCTGGCTGTGGTTCATCGCCCAACCGCTGCACTGGCTGCTGACCGTGTTCCACGGTTTCGTCCAGAACTGGGGTCTGGCCATCATCATGCTGACCCTGCTGGTGCGCGGCATCATGTTCCCGCTGACCAAGGCCCAGTACACCTCCATGGCCAAGATGCGCATGCTGCAACCCAAGATTGCGGCCCTGCGCGAGCGCTTCGGCGACGACCGCCAGAAGATGTCTCAGGGCATGATGGAGCTGTACAAGAAGGAGAAGGTCAACCCGCTGGGTGGCTGCCTGCCGATCCTGGTACAGATGCCGATCTTCATCGCCCTTTACTGGGCACTGATGGAATCCGTTGAACTGCGTCACGCGCCGTTTGCCCTGTGGATCACTGACCTGTCAGTGAAGGACCCCTTCTTCGTGCTGCCAATCCTCATGGGTGCCTCCATGTGGTATCTGCAGAAGATGAGCCCGACCACCGTAACCGACCCGATGCAGCAGAAAGTGATGCAGTTCATGCCGATCATCTTCACTTTCATGTTCCTCTGGTTCCCCGCTGGCCTGACTCTCTACTGGCTGGTGAGCAACGTCATCTCCATCATCCAGCAGACCATCATCTATCGTCAGCTGGAGAAGAAAGGACTGCATTCACGCAGCTAATCTTCCCGTGATGACAAAAGAGGCGGCCTTCGGGCCGCCTTTTTTATTACAATGTCCCCACTACGTTTTCCTATCAGCGAACAAACGAGCCAAGCAAGATGACAACAGATACGATCGTGGCCCAGGCCACCGCGCCAGGCCGTGGTGGCGTCGGCATAGTCCGGGTCTCCGGCCCCGCCGCCGAACAGGTCGCCGGGATAGTGCTCGGCAAGCTCCCTCGGGTGCGCTACGCCGAATATCTGCCGTTCAGGGATGAGCAAGGCCAGGTACTGGATCAGGGCATCGCCCTGCTGTTCAAAGCCCCCAACAGCTTCACCGGCGAGGATGTGCTGGAGCTGCAGGGCCACGGCGGCCCCGTCATCATGGACATGCTGATCCGCCGCATTCTGAAAATCGATGGCATCCGCCCTGCCCGCCCCGGCGAGTTCAGCGAGCGCGCCTTCATCAACGACAAGCTGGATCTGGCCCAGGCCGAAGCCATCGCTGACCTTATCGAAGCCTCCAGCGAACAGGCCGCCCGCAGCGCCATGCACTCCCTGCAGGGGCAGTTCTCCAGCAAAATCCAGCAACTGGTGGAGAGCCTGATCCGGCTGCGCATCTATGTGGAAGCGGCCATCGACTTCCCGGACGAGGAGATCGACTTCCTCTCTGACGGCAAGGTGGCGGGCGACCTCTACAGCATCATGTCCGAGCTGGACGACGTGCGCAGTGAAGCCAAACAGGGCGCTCTGCTGCGGGAAGGGATGAAGGTGGTGATCGCCGGTCGTCCCAACGCCGGCAAATCGAGCCTGCTCAACGCTTTGGCAGGGCGCGAGTCAGCCATCGTCACCGAGATTGCCGGTACCACCCGCGACGTACTGCGCGAGCATATCCATCTCGATGGTATGCCGCTGCACATCATCGACACAGCCGGTCTGCGCGACACTCAGGACAAGGTGGAGCAGATCGGTATCGAACGCGCCTGGGCCGAGATCGAACAGGCCGACCGGGTGCTGTTTATGGTGGATGGCACCACCACAGACGCGGTTGACCCGCGGGAGATCTGGCCGGAATTTGTTGATCGGTTGCCAAAAAACATCGGCCTCACCGTCATTCGCAACAAGGCCGACCTGACCGGCGAGGATCTGGCACCGAGCCAGGAGCAGGGCCACGCCGTCTACCGCATCTCCGCCAAGACCGAGCTGGGGCTGCCTGCCCTGCGCGAGCACCTGAAAGCCTGCATGGGCTTCCAGGGCAACACCGAAGGGGGCTTTATGGCCCGTCGCCGCCATCTGGATGCGCTGGAGCGCGCCGCCGAGCGCCTGCTGGTGGCCAAGGAGCAGCTGGAAGTGTTCATGGCCGGCGAGCTGGTGGCCGAAGAGCTGCGCCTCGCGCAAGAGTCCCTCTCCGAGATCACCGGCGAATTCAGCTCCGACGATCTGCTGGGCCGCATCTTCTCCAGCTTCTGCATCGGGAAGTAATGTGGTGAAAAATCAGCAATAAAAAGCAGCCAGTGAGAAAATAAGATATTGTAAATATTGGATTTTGTTTTTTACTGGCTATTCTTGCCTGATCTTGTTTCGTGAGAATTTACCCCGAAAGTACCCCGAAGTAACCTCTCGGGGTACTTTCGGGGGACACTCATGAAGATCAGCATCGAATTCTGCGCACCGGACGCCGAAGGCAAGCGCGCTCTGCGCTTAACCTACTACGCCGGCTCCTACCTTGATCCAGCCACAGGCATCCGCAAGCACAAACGCAACTGCGCCATCACAATGACCACAGCATCACTTGCTGATGATGTTTTCCACTACACCATAATCAAAGTGGGCTGACGGGAAGTTGCTGTGATATTTCATCGCCTGCTCGACAAACTCATCTGCCAATGGTGCTCGTTGTCGATAGTCATGAAACAGAATGGCCTGGAGATGTCCCAGCTTGCTGCGCTGCTCATCGGATGGCAAGCCCTCATCATCCAACAGGCAGACTGTGGGCCGCCCCATTAGAATGGACTCGGCATGTATGGAGGAAGCACCGTTGCACAACACAACATCAGCCTCCTGAATCGCTCGGATCGAGCACTCCTCAGCGGGAATGATGCAATCGGGAAAACGATTATTGAATAATTTCTCTACCTGCGCCACGTCCCGCCAAGCAGGTAACTTGACTCTGACATTTTCCGTTATAAGCGGAGCAAAGTAATCGACTATTCCTGAATCACCAAATCTCAGACGCAAGTGTTCAAACATACTGATGAACAGTACAATCCTCGGTTTATTTTTTTGGGCTGGCTGGCTAGGACGAGCACTTTTTGTATGCTTTATCCATCCACTTTCTATGACTTTCGTATGACGACCCAAGGTCGCCTGGAGTGCAGAGGATGAAAAAGGCGTAAGTATGTAGTCAAAAAGATCCAAAAACCTTAGTTCATTGAGATTTTTATCTCCAAAAGGAGTAAGAAGATCATGTGGAATATATATGGATTTCTTAGGTTTTAATTTTTGAATTATTTCTAATGGCGATAAATAATTTGGGTAGTGTTCATTAAATTTTGGCGCCAAAAACTTTGCAACATCTCTAGTTAAATTAGTATGTGCTGATGTAATGTAGACAACATCCTCACCAATAAAGGGGGCAAGTAAATCTTCATCCTGCGCTGTGAGTTGGCCAAAATCCAACTCTGTGACATCATAACCAACCGCCCTAAGGTATTTGCATAAATCAGCCAACACATACTCAGAATCTACGCCTGAGGTAACAATTTTCATGAGGTCTGGCCTTTTATTATGTGGTAATTTGAGAAACAGCAAACTGATTATCGCTTGCTCTTATCCCCACTCGCGGTGTACGCGTCAACTTGGTGTCAATGACATCAATAATGAGAGTGCTGCCAACCTCAACCATTACCTTGGTAGACATGACAGAGAGTGCAATAATAGTAGAGTACTGCCCAGCGGTAACATTCACCTCTTCACTTGGTATAAATTTAGGCTCACTTATTATCCTCCAACTACCATCATTAACCCATAATGTGATAACAGGCATATCTGCCGTGGATGCCTGAAGCATACAGGCATACATATGACTATCTTGCGGGCCTGAATAGCAAGCGACCAGAGAAGCATGTCCACTCCCAGCCCCCAACCACGAAAATTTAGCCTTTATACTAATCACATCATCTACAGCAGTTTTTGCCTGAGCAATGGCCAGAGAAAAACCATCAGCTGGCGCCATAAAACCAATCTTGGTCGAATCAAATGGTGTTATCATCAAATTCTCCCAATAGAAATTTTCGGTATTGCAAATTGGGAGTCTAGCCGCCCTAAGTGTTACACAGCTGGGCGACTCAGTATAAATCGCCGGTGCAGAACCAAATACAGAATAAGAACCATCAGGCAAACATCCAATAGAGACAAAATCACATTTTTGATTTTCCGAAAGCTGTGCTATCTCATAGAAACCAACCTTATGAAGACATTTTCTAGTGTTCTTGCTATGTACCACAAAATGGCAATTATCGATATATAAAATATGACTTTGACAAGCCCTCAGAAGTAGATTTAGGATATGTCGCTCACCAAAAAAATCCTGCATCAGCCAAGGTGATGCGATACCAATACTTGTTACATGACGATCTTTCAAATGCAATACAAAATCGTCAACATTGCGAACATAAATAACTTCCTGATCTTGCAACAGTAACGAGACACCATCATGTAGCACTGGACATGCAAAAACTATATTGCACTGCTGCCAACTCTTGATATTTTTAGAAATACCAACAAAAACATCTTCAAGCTCAGCCGCTGTAACTATCACATCGTGGACATTGGCTGATGACATCACCGGTAATGAACTGACTTTCTCGCGCAGAAGTTCTGTTATAGCCTGAAGTCTGGAGATATCATCACGCAGAGTTAGCTGCCCCTCTGACAGTTGCTGGTTACCTTGCTCAATCCCCTGACTCAGATTAACCAGCTGTTCTGAAAAAATGAGATCAGCATCGCACTTTCCTGAACACCTCAGGAATGATTGGAGAAAACGCGTAAATCGACTCATGGTATCGTCATCCAATAATTATTATTCAGTACAGTTTTGCCTAACTGCTCTCTTCAGGTATACAGACAAGGGCATAGAAATGGGTGTTATCCCATCGGTTGTACTCTTTTGGATAAATATCAACAACTTCCTTAATGCTGAAACCGGCTTGACGTATAAGATCTATCTCATGCTGTAGCCATCTATATTCAGAGTAGTAATCTGTTCCTAGCTCTTTGGAGTAACCATCAACAATGACATCTTCAGTACACCCCATCTGATGCTTGACTATCAAAGTACCAGCAGGTCGTATCCATGAGCGAGCCTTCTGATAAATCCGTTCCGCCTCTGTTCTATTGAAGAAATTCATCACACCAAAAATGGTAACAAGATCAAATTTCTCTGCCACATCAAATATATTGAGATCTTCATTAATAACTTTCAGGTTGTCCATTCTTTTTATAAAATCGCTAAAGTTAGAATATTTTTCTACAGCGACTATTTTAGAGAAATCTTCTGTAAGGTGATTAACAAGCAGCCCAGTACCAGCACCAAGATCAAGCAGGGTTTTACTTTTATCTGAGAAACGTTTGACTAACTCAATATCAAAAATAGAAAAATCGGGGGCTTTATTTCTAGTCTCTATTGGTGATTTTATTTTGCTGGCTAGTTTTTCATAATAACTATTTATTTTATGATTACCACTACTCCACGAGTCCACAAAATCAACAGCTTTCTTATAGTCTTCATAAGTGTCAATATCTTGCGCTCGTATTATCTTCGCAGACATTGGCAATAATGGTTCTAAAAGATTGTAAAGATGGCCCGAGGTAAATCTTATATTTTCCCTGCGGATGGCAGCAGGTCCAGACCACTCGTAATCACCATCATCTCTGGAAAATGAAACAACTTGTTCTTGTTCATTGAGCTTCACAAAAACTGCGTCTTCGCTCACTTTTTGACTCACCCCAATAAATTCTTGCTCTGCTTCAATGCACTGAGCAATATCATCTGGGTGAACTAATAGATCCCCATCCCAAGCAATAATCATTTCATTAGCATGTTTACCACCAAGATAGAGACTAGCGCCAGTTTTAGAGTGAAAATAATCGTGATTGAAAACAAAAATAATATCTTTTCTGATCGAGCATACTTCATCAATAAGACTGCTAGCCTGAAAACCAACAACTATTCTAAGATCACTTACATGCCGGAATTGTTCTAGCTGTAGATGAATAAGTGGCACCCCTTGTAGCTTAATAAGCGACTTTGTTTGTCCCAGCCCAAGGCGCGAACCAACCCCCGCAGCACTAATTACCACTGACCTTCCATTTTGAGGTGATTTTATCTGTTGCAGTAACCTGAGCATAGCAACAGAATCATATACTGCATAATCTGCAACTTGCATTACCGTATTTGCCGGTTGGTGAATCAAGCCGCAAGCAATAGAAACATCAGCGATCCTCATGGCCTCAGCATCATTATTTCCATCACCGATGAAAACGACTTGCTCACCTTGCGCTTGATACTCTTTAACAATATCTTCTTTCTTTAGTATTTTGGTTAATCTAACCTTGCCATTGGCATCAACTTCCCCTTCTGATGATCGAATTACGCACTCTATTTTTTTGGCTAATTCTGCGATCCAGCCATTATAATTTCCAGTGGCAATAATACAGTCATCACGGTTACTATTGATAAAATCGAGCAGAGACTGGTTAAGGGGAATATCCGCTACGATGCGAGCAACTTGAGCCACATCTAGGTGACCAAGTATGTCAACCCGCTTGATGAAACTTTCCATGAATGGGATCTGACCATTAATAGTCTGGGCAGTTAACTCTTCTATTTGCGTAGTGACATTGAAACTTTTAGCTATGATAGGCAATGTTTCACAGCAGCTAAGTGTTCCGTCGAGATCGAAAATAAATTTCATCCTTTGCCTCGCTAGGTTGGCAATATCTAAACGTTTGTATTTATAAGACAATAAGCAAGTGAAGTCGAGACAATCTGGCGCAGGATCATACCCAGATCAGATGGACTTAGCCCACGATGGTAGACATATTCTGTTCTCACGACGAGACTTATTCGAAGACCTTTGGTGTGGCGCGCATCCAAGGTGGCTCTAGCGTCGCACTCTGTAGGGCGTTGTTGCCTAAATCGATGCAGTTTGAAGGGAACTTACTGAGGACTCGGAGATCTGATCACCACCATCCTCTTCAAGTTTGCATCATGGGCACGTCGCTTCACCCCATCACCAACTGGCCTACATACAACAAGTCTTTGATTAACCGTGGTTCACTCACCTTCTGGGTTGATGCCGAAGCCATGAACAGCTGGTTTCACCACGACCATCATGGGCGCCGAGGTCGCAGCCAGCTTTACACCGACCAGACCATCTGTACCTTCCTGATGCTCAAGGGGATTTTCAACCTCACTCTGCGGGCCACTCAGGGACTACTAGACTCCCTGTTCGAGTTGATGAATGTACCGTTGTGCGCACCGGACTATAGCTGCGTCAGCAAGCGAGCACGCTCGGTGACTGTGGCTTATCGACAGCCCCCAAAGGAACGTATTACCGACTTGGTTATCGACTCAACCGGGCTCAAGGTGTTTGGGGAAGGCGAGTGGAAGGTCAGAAAACACGGTTCGGAGAAGCGGCGAGTGTGGCGCAAGTTGCATCTGGCGGTAGACCCGGTGACCCACGATATCGTGGCGGCGGAAGTCTCACTGGAAAATGTCCATGATGCCGAGGTGTTGCCCACCTTGCTCAACCCTCTGCGGCGTAAGCTGGGACATGTTTATGCGGATGGTGCCTATGACAGCAAAGCCAGCCATCAGCTTATCTCGCGCAAAGGGGCGACAGCCTGTATCCCGCCTCGTAAGAGCGCGGGGCTATGGAAAAAGGGGCATCCAAGAAATGAGGCCGTGCTGGTGATGCGCAAGAAAGGGCTGGCGCACTGGAAGAAGATATCGGGGTATCACCGTCGCTCGCTGGCAGAGACGGCGATGTATCGGCTCAAGCAATTGCTGGCGGGGAAAATCAGTCTGCGTAACTACAACGGCCAAGTGGGAGAAGTCATGGCGTATGTTAGCGCCATAAACAAGCTGAATACCCTTGGTCTACCTGTCAGAAAGCCCCGAGTGTAGCGGTCACCAGGGGCTGGGGCAGTTGCTGCTTGATGGTTGATTTGGGAAACAACGCCACTCTGTAGTAGAACGCTTCAATGCAATCGAAGATTTCGGCGCGGGCCAGATCGTGGGTTTTGTTGATCCTTTTTATGATGCGATCTTTTTTTCAGCGAACTGAAGAACGATTCAGAGACAGCATGATCCCAACAGTTGCCACGTCGGCTCATATTGGGGGCCAAGTTATTGGCCCCAAAAAACACTGCCTATCGTTACTGCCATATTGGCAACCCTGATCCGACTACACGATAGCCAATCCACAAACCTAAAGGCGGCGCAGGCACCACATGAAGTAAGCGCCCCCCAACAGGGTGGAGACCAGTCCGACCGGCACCTCCTGCGGGAAGATGATCTGCTGGCCGACCCAGTCCGCCGACACCATCAACAGGGCGCCGGAAGCGGCGGCCCCAAGCAGATGCCAACGTGCCCGCACCAACCCCATCAGCTTGGCCATATGCGGCGCCAGCAGACCGATGAAGGAGAGCGGCCCCACCACCAGGGTGGCACTGGCGGTGAGAACGGCCACCAGCAGCAGGATGGCGAGCTGGGCACGGTTGAGGCGAATGCCGAGTGCGGTCGCCACCGCACTCCCCATTGGCAGCAGATCGAGCCAGCGGCTGACAAGCAGGCAGGCGGCCAGCATCAACAGCGCCAGCCCCACCAGCCCATAGGCCACCGGCAGGGTGACGTAATAGGTAGAACCGGACATCCAGGAGAGCAGTTGCTGCACCCGCAGGTCGCCGTTGGCCAGCGCAATGGCCTGCAGCGGCTCAAACAGTGCCGTGATGGCGATACCTGAGAGCAGGATCCGCTCCGGCTGGAAGCCGTGCTTGCGATTGACCACCACCAGCAGCAACAGGCAGCCGAAGGCTCCGAGCAAGCCACCGGCCAGCATCAGCGGCAGGGGCAACGCGGGCAGCAGCAGCGCTGTGGTAATCACCCCCATAAAGGTGCCGCCGCTCACCCCCAGCAGCTCCGGACTCGCCATCGGGTTGTTGCTGACCCGCTGCAACAGGGTGCCCGCCAGCGCCAGCAGCACGCCAGCCGCCCCCGCAGCCAGAGTGCGCGGCAGCCGCCACTCCAGCTGGGCCTGCCAGCGGAGCCAGCTTGGCCAGCTCCAGCCCGCCATTCCCTGCCCAACCAGCAGGGAGGCGACCACGGCCAGCAGCAGCCCGACCAGCAACAGGCCGATAAGGCGAGCCGGAGCCGGATGGCGAGCCACCTGCAGAGCGGCGTTTGCCTTAGGCGTACCCGACTTGATGCCAAGGCGCGGGATCAGCCAGAGCAGCAGCGGCGCGCCCAGCAATGCGGTCATGGCGCCGGTGGGGATCAATACCGGCCAGAAGCGGCTCAGACTCTGCAGCAGCAGATCGGTCGCCGCCAGCAGCAGGGCGCCGAGGATCGGTGCCCACAACAGGCGCTGGCCAAGCTGGCGGATCCCGAGCAGCCGCACCATGGCGGGCGCTGCCAGCCCGATAAAGCCGATCAGCCCCACAACGCTCACCACGCAAGCGGTGACAAACACCGCCAGCCCAAGTCCGGCAAAACGCAGATGCTGAAGGGAGACCCCCAGACTGCGGGCGCTGGCATCATCCAGCTCCAGCACCGCCAGCGGGCGCACCAGTACTGCGGCCAGCAAAGCGGCTGCCAGCAGGCGGGGTAACAGGTAACTCACCCCGCTCCAGCTGTTCTGCACTAGCGAGCCACTGCCCCACACCAGCAAACCTTTCAGCTCCTCCTGAAAGAACAGCAAGAGCCCCATGCTGATGGCCGCCAGATAGAGGTTGATCACCAGCCCGGCAAAGACGATGACCACCGGATTGAGCTGGCGACGCCAGGCCAGGGCAAACACCAGTGCCATCGCAAGGCTGCCACCGGCCATGGCGATCAACTCCCGCCCCAGCAGCAACCAGGAGGGGGCAAACAGGGTCACCATCATCAACGCCAGTTGGGCACCGGAGGCCACCCCCAAGGTGGTCGGTGACGCGAGCGGGTTGCGCAGCACCTGCTGCATCAGGGTGCCTGCCAGCCCGAGCGCCGCCCCGGCCAACAGGGTGACAGCCAAGCGGGGCAGCCAGCTGAAATGCACCACCGCTTGGCTGACATCATCCAGATTGGGGGCGAAGAGGCTCTGCCACCAGAGCGCACCGGGCAGCTGGCGAGCCAGCTCCCAATACGCGAGCAAGAGGGTCAACCCCAGCAGGATCGAGACAGGCCGCAGCAGCGGCGATGTGAGCAGTCGCTTCATCGGCTAGCCTCCATACGCTCGGCATCTTGCAGCAATGCATCGCTGAGCAGACCGGCGAAACGGCGGGCGGCCAATACGCCGCCAAAACTCCAGACCGCAGGCAGATGCAGCACGGGCGCCTGCCGTACCAGCGGCAGATGCTGCCACAGCCCAGGCTCCTGCAGCCGTTCGCTCACTCCGACCGGGATGGGATCGACCACCACCAGCCGCGCGGTTGGCAAGGTCATAAACTGCTCGATGCTGACCACCGAGAAACCCCAGTCATTGGTCTGCTCCTGCCAGCCATTACGCAGCCCGAGCCGCGTCATCACCGCATCGAACAGGCTGTGGCGACCAAACACCCGCACATGGCGCTCATCGATAAACTGCACCACCAGCAGGGGCGGCAGATCCGCAGGCAATCTGGCCTGCATGCTGGCGAGATCACGATCCAGCCCGGCCAGCAGCCGTTCGCCCTCGGCGGTTTTGCCCACCATGCGGGCGAGGGTCAGGGTCACCTCGTGCAGTCTCTGCCACAGATCGGTTTGCCCATCATAGAGGGCGATGGTGCTCACCGGCGCGATGCGGGAAAGAGTTGGCGCCAGCGGGGCCGCCAGCGGCGAGATGAGGATGCGATCGGGTTTGAGCTCCGCCAGCAGCTCACGGTTGGGCTGGGTGCGCAGGCCGATATCCACCACTCCGGCAGGTAGCCGTGGCTCGCCGACCCATGCCTGATAGGGGCCTGCATCCCCAACGGCCAGCGGCGTCACCCCGAGCGCCAGCAGGGTCTCGGCGATGGTCCAGTCGACGGTGGCGATACGGGGTAGCGGCGCAGAGGCGATCGGGGATGTGTCGGCCTGCGCCGCTAGTGGCAGCAGCAGGCTGATAAGGCAGGGTGCCATCTTCTTCAATAAACGGTTCAAGAGAGCCCCCGGTCAGACGATGGCGATGGGATGAGCATGAGCCGGATGGCGAATGACCTCCATCGGGATGCCATAGATGGCGTTCAGGGTCTCGCTGGTCATGATCCCCTCCGGTTCGCCGTGGGTGAGCAGGCGGCCGGAGTGGAGCGCCACCAACCGATCACAGAAGCGGGAGGCCATATTGATGTCGTGAATGACGATGATGACCCCAAGGTTTAGCTGACGGCTCAACTGCTTGACCAGCGTCAGCACCTCCACCTGATGGGCCACATCCAGCGCGGCCAGCGGCTCGTCCAGCAGGATGAAGCGGCTCTCCTGCGCCAGCAGCATCGCCAGCCAGACCCTGCCCCGCTCGCCGCCGGAGAGGGTATCCACCAGCCGATCGGCAAAGCGTTCGGTATGGGTAAGGGCGATGGCCCGATCGACCTGACGGTGATCCTCCGCCCCCATCCGGCCCAACAGGCCGCGCCAGGGATAGCGGCCCATCTCCACCAGCTCCCGCCCGAGCAGATTCTCGGCGCTCGGCAGATGCTGGGGCAAATAGGCCACCTGACGGGCAAACTCCCGGTTGCCCCAGTCGGGTAGCGGCTTGCCATCGAACAGGATCTCTCCATCACTCAAGGGTTGCTGGCGTGCCAGCAGCTTGAGCAGGGTCGATTTACCCGACCCATTGTGGCCGATGAGGCCATAGACCTGTCCCTGCTCGAAACGCAGGTCGGTGGGGTGCAGCAGCGTGCGGTCATTGACCGTGAAGCTGGCTGATTTCATCTCGAACATAAGCAATTCCTGTGCTGGCTTGCCGCCAGTCTCATCGGTGCCGGCATCAAGCTGGCACCTCGCAATCCAGATGGGCAATCGCATCACGGCTCACTGCGGCGCGGCACGCCCCGGTCAGTTCGGTGAGCTGGCCCTGACGCATCTCCAGCAGGCGATCGGCCAGCGGGAAATAGTGATCATCGTGACTGATAGCAATTACCGTCTTGCCCATCTCCTTGAGGCGCGGCAACAGCAGCTGATAGAAGATGCGGCGGAACTGGGGATCCTGATCCGCAGCCCACTCGTCAAACAGCATCACCTCGCGCTGCTCGGCCAGCGCCAGCAGCAGAGCGACCCGCTTGCGCTGCCCTTGGGAGAGCTCTATATCGGCGATAAAGCCATCCTCGATGGTGAGCTTGCTGCCCATCTGCAACCGCTCCAGCCACTCGGCCACCAGCTCATCCTTGGGTTCCGGCCCCAGCAGGTGCTGGAACAGGTGATAGTCGGTGAAGATGGCGGAGAAGAGCGCCAGATAGCCGTTGCGATCGGTGATCGGCTCACCATCCAGCAGGATCCGGCCCGATACCGGCTGGTAAAGGCCGGTCAGCAGCATGGCCAGCGTCGACTTGCCGGAGCCATTGCCACCGATGATGAAGATCTGCTCCCCCTTTTCGATGACCAGATCGATGGGGCCAACGGCAAAACCGCCCTCCCCCTGATAGTGAAAGCTCACCTGCTCCAACTCGATACGCTGCCAGGGGCGGATGGCGGGCGGCAGCGGGAAGTCCGCATCCGGCTCGGCCAGATTGAGGGCGGCGATCTTGTCGAACGCCACCTGAGCGGCAAGCAGGGTCGGCAGGGCGCCAATCCCCTGCAACAGCGGGGTGCGCAGGAACAGCAGGGTCAGCGCAAAGGTAGCAGCCACATTGGTGTTGGCCCAGCCAAGGCCGTTGGCCAGAAAGAAGACCAGACCGATCGCCCCCAGCATCATGATATTCGACCAGTTCACCGCGCTCAGGTGATAGGTGTCGGCGCGGATGATCTGCTGGCGGTAGTCACGGGCATTTTGCTCATAGAGCTGGTGGTAAACGAAGTGAGCCCGCTCGCGGTTTAGCGCCAGCTCCTTGCTGCCGGCGATGATGGCCTGATAGTTCTGATAGAGCCGATCTTCGGCCTGACGCATGTGGGAGAGATGGCGATAAACACGGTTCACCAACAACCAGCCCACCACCATGGTAATCGTGACCCAGAGCGCGGTCACCCCGAGTAATGCAGGAGAGAGCCAGCCAAGATAGAGGGCAGAGCCCAGCGTGAGTACCAGCCCCTGCACCAGCTCAGGCAGGCGCACGAAGGCAATGGTGATCTGGCCGATATCGCTGGAGAGGGAGGCCAGCAGCGGCCCCTGACCAATCTGGCGGATGCGGGCGACATCGCTATCCAACAGTTGCTTGAGCAGACGGCCACGCAACCGGTAGACAAAATGGTGACCGAGAGTGGTCAGGGCCAGCTGAGATCCGAGTGTGATCACCAGCAGCAGCACTATCAGGCCGACCAGCTGACCGAGGATCGGCAGCGGATCACCTATAGATTCGATAAGATACTGATTAATAAAAGCAATAACGCCAATCCCGCTGACGGCACTGAGCAGACTGAGCAGGGTAATGGCGATAAAAGGCCAACGATATTGGCGATAAACCAGAGACAAGAGTTCCATAACGGACCGGTATTCCAGAGAGGTCAGAACAACTGCGGGTGAAAAGAAGGGCGGGAATCCGGTTCCCGCCCGACTTCGATTACCAGCGGTAGTTGATGCTGCCCACTACGCTGCGCGGCTCGCCGTAGTAGCAGTAATAGTCACAACTGGCCACGTAGGTTTCACCCAGCAGGTTGTTGACGTTGAGCTGGGCACGCCAGTTCTTGGCAAAGTCATACCCGATCATCGCATCCCAGACGGTATGGGCCGGCACCTCGGCAGAGCCGTAGATGGGGGTGAAATCCGCATTCACGGCGCCAATACCCACGCTGGAACCGATATAACGTACACCGGTACCCAGCTCCAGACCCGAAGCCACCCCTTGCTGCACCTTGTAGTTGCCCCAGAAGGAGGCCTGGTGGCGAGGGATCAGGCTGGCATGGCGATCGCCACTGCCGGTGTCGTTGGTTTTGGCATCTGTGTAGGTATAAGCAGCGGTCAGACGCAGCGCATCGGTCACCTGCACGCTCCCTTCCAGCTCAACCCCCTGAGAGGTCACTTCACCCGCCTGGGTCTGCTGGCCGGAACCGGTAGAGACCAGCGAGTTGGTCTGGGCCAGATCGAACAGCGCCAGATTGATGTAACCGTCGAGGAAGGCAGGCGCATACTTCACGCCGGTCTCGTAGAGCTTGCCCTTGAGCGGCTTGTAGGAGTTTCGGGTGTTGGGATCGATCCCCGGCAGCACCTCGAACGACTCGGCATAGGCAAAGTAGGGAGAGAGGCCGTTGTCGGCCAGATACATCAGGCTGCCCGAGAGGGAGAGCTCGTGATCGTACTGGCGCTCGTCCTGGCTGGTATTGGTGTTGTGGGTCTCCACATAGTCGAAACGGCCACCGGCAGTCAGCAACCAGCGATCGTCCCAGCGGATCTGGTGCTGGGCATAGAGGCCGCTCTGGCCCTTGCTGCTCTTCTGGTGAGTGGCGGTCGACTCGTCAAAACCGGGGAAGCCGCTGTAATCCGGGTTCATGGTATTGATGGTGCCCATGGCGTAGTTGTCGGCCTCGACCCCTTCATTGACATGACGCTGCAGATCCACCCCCAGCAGCAAGGTCTGCTCGGTGCTGTCGGTGTTCCAGTAGCCCACCATCTGGTTGTCCATGGTGGCACTCTTGGTATTGCCATCACGGTAAACCAGGCCACGACTGGCAGTTGTGCCTTCATAGGTCGGGAAGATATAGGTCTGGCGCAGCAGCAGATCGTTGTAGTTGAAGCGGACGTTCTGCTTGAACTCCCAAGTCTGGTTGAGCTGGTGGGCCAGCTCGTAACCGGTGGAGATCTGGGTATTGCGGTTGCGATCGTAATCCGGCTGGCTCAGGTTGGTAGAGGGATCAATCTGGCCACCTGATGTATTCAGGGTGCCATAGACCGGGAAGAAGCCGTTGGTCGGGACCCCTTCGTCGTGCAGGAAGCTGGCCAGCAGGGTCAGGCTGGTACGATCCGAAAGATCGAAGGTGACGCTCGGCGCCAGATAAACCCGATCGTTGTAGGTGCCGGTAAGCACACCATCACGCTCTTTATAAAGAGCAACCATGCGGTAGCGGCTGTTGTCGGAGAGCGCGTCAGAGACATCCACCCCGACCTGACGATGATCCCGGCTGCCAAGCTGCAGATCTACTTGCCCTTGCGGCGTGGCGGTCGGTCGCTTGCTGATGGCATTGATCACCCCGCCCGGAGGCGCCTCACCGTAAAGGATCGAGGCTGGCCCCTTCAGCACTTCCACACTCTCCAGACCGAACGGTTCCGGCGTCCAGACGTAGTAGCCGGTGCCAAACAACCGGTTGCCATCCAGATAAGAGGCGGCATCGAAGCCACGCACCTTGAACCAGTCGGTGTTGTTGTCTGAGCCATAGAGGCCGGTCAATACGCCGGAACGGTAGCGAATCGCTTCATCCAGCTGCAACACGGCGTGCTGATCCAGCTCCTCGCGATTAACCACGGAGACGGCGCGAGGGGTCTCGGCCATCGGCACTTCCACCTTCATAGCCGTACCTGTCACCACCATGGTTTCGCTGGCTTTGGGCAGCTCAGCGGTGGTTTGTTCGGCCATCAGCGGCAGGGAGACGAGCAAACCGGAGAGCGAAAGCACGCCGAAGGCGCCCTTCTTGCCGGGTCCTGTAGTGTATTTTTGCGCAATCATATTAAAGTCTCGTTTATCAATGAGTTATGTTGTTTTAATTGTTATTTGTGGTCGTTTGTCGCGACATCACCCTGTTCCATGGGCGAATAAAGCAGCGCAATCCTACTACAGGAGCCGTGATCGAATCGATTCAATAATTGCTAATCATTTGCATCTACATTGTTATCTGACTGCATCGTTGGCAGGATTTCGCGGGAGGTGGGAGCCATCAGGAGAGCTATGAGCGGAGAAGAAAATGGGGAGGAATATAAAGAAGCAGAAAAAAGATCGGCAGGATGGATCCGGTGGCATTATCTGACTGGATCCATTATCCCCAAGCTTTATCCATATTTATCCACACCCTTTGGCGGTAGAATCCGGCTTTCCGTTTCTTTGTCTGAAATCAGGATCCATTCCATGGCCAAACTCAATCTCGTCGTCGGCTCCATGCTGGGCGCCGCCGAATATGTCGCAGACCACGTCGCCAACCTGCTGGAACAGGCTGGCCACCAGACCCGGATCCACAACCCGGCCAAGCTGGCAGAGGTACTGGATGATGCGGGATCCATCCTGCTGGTGGTCACTTCCACCCATGGTGCCGGGGATGTGCCCGACAACCTGCAACCCTTCGCCAAGGAGCTTGCCGAGCAGCATCCGGATCTTAATTCATTGAAATATGGCGTGATCGCCCTTGGTGACAGCAGTTATGACACCTTTTGCCAGGGCGGCAAGACGCTGGATCGCCTGCTGGCCGAGTGCGGAGCCAGCCGGATTGGCGAGCGACTCGACATCGATGTGACCCAACACGAGATCCCCGAAGATGCCGCAGAAGTGTGGATCCGCGACTGGATGACGATGATCGCCTGATCGGCGTGCGGGAGATCCTGAAAAAAAGCTTGATCTCCCCACTTATCCCCAGATCGACTATCCACCATGTTATTAACAGATTGATCCGGGGGGGTTGTTCTACAAGGTTACCCACAACGCCCAGGGGTAATGTGCATAACTACGGTGTAAAGCTCTGTAAAACCTATAGTTATCCATGTATTAGATCCAGACCGACAGACATCTGTGTATAAAAGTCCTGGTTATCCCCTCGTTCACCGGGCCAGGATCCAAGCTTTTCCACAAGCTAGGATCGTCCTTAAATTAATGATCTTTATGATCAAAAAGTGCTTATCAACAGAAAGGGCGGATCCTAATAAGAGATCCAGTAAAAGATCGATCTAAAGATCCTTAAGATCTAATTAGTGGATCCTCCCTTCATACTGAACGTTAAGTAGACGTTCCCCTCAGGACGCGAAACAGATAGAATGTTCCGCCCTTTAGCCCAGGCAAATAAAGATCTTCAGGCGTGCAGATCAAGGTGATCCCAATGCAATACCATGAACAATTTGATGTGATCGTCGTCGGTGGCGGTCATGCCGGAACCGAAGCAGCAACAGCGGCAGCCCGTATGGGCATGAACACCCTGTTGCTGACCCACAATATCGATACGCTGGGACACATGTCCTGTAATCCGGCGATCGGCGGGATCGGCAAGGGACACCTGGTCAAGGAAGTTGACGCACTCGGCGGGATCATGGCGCGTGCCATCGATCTTGGCGGGATCCAGTTCCGCACCCTCAACTCCTCCAAGGGCCCGGCAGTGCGAGCCACTCGTGCCCAGGCGGATCGCCTGCTCTACAAGGCCGTCGTTCGCCAGATGCTGGAGAACTACCCGAACCTGAAGATCTTCCAGCAAGCCTGTGACGATCTCATCATGGACGGGGATCGTGTTGCCGGTGTGGTCACCCAGAGCGGGATCCGCATCAGCGGCAAGACAGTGGTGCTGACGGTCGGTACCTTCCTGAACGGTTTGATCCACATCGGGATGGAAAACTACAAGGGCGGCCGTGCCGGGGATCCTCCCTCGATCGCCTTGGCCCAGCGCCTGCGTGAACTGCCGCTGCGCATCGATCGTCTCAAGACGGGTACGCCGCCGCGCATCGATGCCCGCAGCGTCGATTTCTCCGTAATGCAGGAGCAGCACGGTGACGATCCGCGCCCCGTCTTCTCGTTTATCGGCAATGCCAGCCAGCATCCCCGTCAAGTGCCCTGCTACGTCACCCACACCAACGAGCGTACCCACGAGGTGATCCGCAATAACCTGGATCGCAGCCCCATGTACGCCGGGGTGATCGAGGGGATCGGCCCGCGCTACTGCCCGTCGATCGAAGACAAGATCACCCGTTTCGCCGACAAGACGGCTCACCAGATCTTCGTCGAACCGGAAGGCCTGACCACCCACGAACTCTATCCGAACGGGATATCCACCAGCCTGCCGTTTGACGTGCAGGTGCAGATCGTCCGTTCTGTGCGCGGCTTCGAGAACGCCCACATCACCCGCCCCGGCTATGCCATCGAATATGATTTCTTCGATCCGCGGGATCTCAAGGCCAACATGGAGAGCAAGTGCATTCCAAACCTGTTCTTCGCTGGCCAGATCAACGGTACGACCGGTTACGAAGAGGCGGCGGCACAAGGCCTGATGGCCGGTCTGAACGCCGCGCTGCGTGCCCAGGACAAGGATCCCTGGAACCCGCGTCGGGATCAGGCCTACATGGGCGTGATGATGGACGATCTCTCCACTCTGGGGACCCGCGAGCCTTACCGCATGTTCACCAGCCGCGCCGAATATCGCCTGCTGCTGCGTGAAGACAACGCCGATATCCGCCTGACCGCCATCGGTCGCGAACTGGGTCTGGTGGATGACGAGCGCTGGAGCAAATTCAACGCCAAGATGGAACAGGTCGAGCTGGAGCGTCAGCGCATGCGTTCAACCTGGATCCACCCGCAACATCCGTCACTGGAAGCGGTCAACGCCTTGGTCAACACCCCGCTGACCCGCGAACAGAGTCTGGAAGAGCTGCTGCGTCGCCCCGAGGTGACCTATGATGCGCTGATGGCAATCGAAGGTGTCGGCCCTTCCGTGACTGATCCTGCCGCGGCCGAACAGGTTGAGATCCAGATCAAGTACGCCGGTTACATCGAACGTCAGCACGATGAAGTGGAAAAACAGCTGCGCAACGAGAACACCCTGCTGCCGCTGGATCTGGACTATCGCGAGGTGAACGGCCTCTCCAACGAGGTGAAAGCCAAGCTGAACGATGCCAAACCGCAGACCATTGGTCAGGCTTCCCGCATCTCCGGCATCACCCCGGCGGCCATCTCCATCCTGCTGGTTCACCTGAAAAAACACGGCCTGCTGCGTAAAACCGCCTGAGGATTCTTACCGTTGGAAAATATGCTGGAAAGATTGAACGGCCTGCTCATGCAGGCCGGAATTGTTATCACCGATATCCAAAAGAGCCAACTGGTGCAGTTGGTCGAGTTGCTGCACAAGTGGAACAAGGCTTACAATCTCACCTCGGTGCGAGATCCGGACGCCATGCTGGTCAAGCATATCCTCGATAGCCTGGTGGTAAGCCCCCACTTGCACGGTGAGCGCTTCATCGACGTGGGGACAGGTCCCGGCCTGCCGGGATTGCCGCTGGCGATCATCAATCCGGACAAGCAGTTCGTCCTGCTCGACAGTCTGGGCAAGCGGATCAACTTCATCCGCCAGGTGATCCAGGAGCTGGGTCTGACCAATGTGACGCCGGTCAAATCCCGGGTTGAAGAGTATCAACCCGAGGTGGGATTTGATGGTGTACTGAGTCGGGCATTTGCCTCGCTGGAGGACATGCTGAGCTGGTGTCACCACCTGCCGTCAGAACAGGGCAGCTTCCTCGCGCTCAAGGGACAATATCCCGAGCAGGAGCTGGCCCAGTTGCCTGCCAATATCCGTCTGGTAGCCTGTCATGAGTTGCGGGTGCCGGAGCTGGAAGGCGAACGTCATCTGCTGGAATTCAAACATATCCAGCCCGAATAGGGTCGCAGTTTCATTTAGGGGATCGTGTGGGAAAAGTCATCGCCATAGCCAACCAGAAGGGTGGAGTGGGTAAAACCACCACCTGTGTGAATCTGGCCGCCTCCATGGCTGCCACCCGGCGCAAGGTGCTGGTGATCGATCTGGATCCGCAGGGCAATGCCACCATGGGCAGCGGTGTCGACAAGTATGACGTCGAGCGCACCGCCTATGAGCTGCTGATCGAGGATGCCCCCATCAGCGAAGTGATCATCCCCGAAACCACCGGGGGCTATCACCTGATTGCCGCCAACGCCGACGTGACCGCGGCCGAAATCCGTCTGATGGAATTTTTCGCCCGCGAAATCCGCCTGCGCAATGCGCTGGCCTCGGTGCGGGACAAATACGACTACGTCTTCATCGACTGCCCGCCCTCTCTCAACATGCTGACCGTGAACGCCATGGCCGCCGCCGACTCAGTGCTGGTGCCCATGCAGTGCGAATATTACGCGCTGGAGGGGCTCACCGCCCTGGTTGACACCATCAGCAAGCTGGCCGCCGTGGTCAATCCGGAGCTCAAGATCGAAGGGGTGCTGCGCACCATGTTCGATCACCGCAACCGGCTGGCCAATGATGTGTCCGATCAGCTAAAACAGCACTTTGGCGACAAAGTCTACCGCACCATCATTCCCCGCAACGTTAGACTGGCTGAGGCCCCGAGTTTCGGTGCCCCGGCCATGCACTATGACAAATCATCGGTGGGCGCCAAGGCCTACCTGGCACTGGCTGGCGAGATCCTGCGCCGCCAGGAGCAGGAACGTCAGGCGACCATCGCAGACCGAGAGAGCATATGACTCCGAAAAAACGTGGACTGGGCAAGGGGCTGGATGCCCTGCTCAGTACCAGCACGGCTGCCCGCCAGAAACAGGTGATGAGCGATCAACGTACTGAAGAGGCCATGGCCCCCACCAATCAGGGCGAGCTGCGCAAGCTGCCGGTGGAGTGGTTACAGTCCGGCAAGTACCAGCCCCGCAAGGATATGTCCCAGGATGCACTGGAAGAGCTTGCCAACTCCATCCGCGCCCAGGGGGTGATCCAGCCCATCGTGGTACGCCCTCTCGGCGAACAATCCTTCGAAATCATCGCCGGTGAACGGCGCTGGCGCGCGTCCCAGCTGGCGCGGCTCGAGGTGGTGCCCTGCATCGTCAAGGATGTACCCGACGAGGCTGCCGTTGCCATCGCGCTGATTGAGAACATCCAGCGGGAAGACCTCAATGCCATCGAAGAGGCGGTCGCTTTACAAAGACTACTGACCGAATTCGAACTCACCCACCAGCAGGTGGCCGAGGCGGTGGGCAAGTCCCGCACCACGGTGACCAACCTGCTGCGTCTCAACCAGCTCAACGACGACGTGAAGCGTTTCGTCGAGCATGGCGACCTCGACATGGGTCATGCCCGAGCCCTGCTGGCCCTGAGCGGTCAGGCTCAGTCCGAACTGGCCAAGCTGGTTGCCCAGAAAGGGCTGACTGTACGCGATACCGAGAAGCTGGTGCAAAAAGCGCTTGAACCGGCAAAAGCCAGGGTCGAACTGGCTCGAGATCCTCAGATCGGCTATCTGGAGCGCCAGTTGGCAGAAAAAATAGGCAATCAGGTGCAACTTCAGCCTGGCAAGCGGGATAGCGGAAAGTTAGTAATAAGTTACGAGAATTTATCCGATTTGGACCGTATATTGGGCTATTTTGGCGTGTCAGAATCGTGATTCTTACGCTTTTTGTAGTAATAAAACATCCATTCCTTTTGATATGGCCATAACCTTGATTTGCCGCGGAAAGCCGCAAAAATTAAGGATTTTTGTCATATTGCAATAGCGGCCCTCAAGGGTATAATTTGACCGGCTTTAAGAGCTGTTAACATGGGGTCTTCGGATCCCGATTTTTTACAGTTCTGTAATGTTCAGGGGTAGGTTGGTGAAGCAGAAAATAGCCTTGGAAGGTTTTACGCTAGCCTGGGTTATGCTCGTTTGTCAGCTCATCCTGATCCTGGCGATGAGTGCTGTCTGGTTTTATCAGATTAGTGCCAGCGCCGGTTATTCCGCCCTTTACGGAGGGGGGATGTACTGGGTTCCTCAAGCCTTGTTTACTGTCTGGGTGCTGCGCCGCAAGGTGACAACCGAGAGTGTGGGCCTGGTTTTGCGGGACTTTTATGGTGGGGCTGGGATTAAGCTCGTTTCGACAGCAGGTCTGTTTGCTCTGTTGTTTGGTGCGAAAGTCGAGGTCGTTACCGTCTCGTTTTTTGCCACTTATATCCTCGCCCTCGTTGTACAGTGGATAGTCTCATTCACGCTTAACAACCACTATTAGGAAAACTCATGTCTGCAACCGGAGAAGTCCTGACTCCTCAGGGATATATCTCCCACCACCTGACCCACCTTCAAGTCGGGTCCGGGTTCTGGACGGTGAATATCGACTCAATGGTATTCTCCGTCGTGCTAGGCGCCCTGTTTATCCTGCTGTTCCGCAAAGTAGCCGTTAACGCTACCAGCGGGGTGCCGGGTAAGCTGCAGTGCTTTGTGGAGATGCTGGTCGAGTTTGTGAATGGTAACGTCAAAGACATCTTTCATGGTCGCAACAAGGTCATCGCACCTTTGGGGTTGACTGTGTTTGTCTGGATCTTCCTGATGAACCTGATGGATCTGATCCCCGTTGACTTTATCCCTCACGCTGCACAATTGATGGGTATTCCCTATCTGCGTGTGGTTCCCTCTGCTGACGTTAACATCACCATGTCCATGGCTTTGGGCGTGTTCTTCTTGATCCTGTATTACAGCATCAAGGTCAAGGGTATCGGCGGGTTTGTGAAGGAGCTGACGCTTCAGCCTTTCAACCACCCGGCGGCCATCCCGGTTAACCTCATCCTGGAAACTGTTACGCTGGTATCCAAACCGGTCTCTCTGGGTCTTCGACTGTTCGGCAACATGTATGCTGGCGAACTGATCTTTATCCTGATTGCGGGTTTGCTACCCTGGTGGTCACAGTGGATCCTGTCCGTGCCTTGGGCAATTTTCCACATCCTGATCATCACTTTGCAGGCATTCATCTTCATGGTTCTGACCATCGTCTATCTGTCGATGGCACAGGAAGACCATGGTTGATGCGACTCAAATAATCCTTTTTATACAATCAATTACATCTAAATAAATGGAGATCCTCATGGAAAACTTGAACATGGACCTGCTGTACATCGCTGCTGCAATGATGATGGGTCTGGCTGCTATCGGCGCTTCCATCGGTATCGGTATTCTGGGTGGCAAGTTCCTGGAAGGTGCTGCTCGTCAACCTGATCTGATCCCTGTTCTGCGTACCCAGTTCTTCATCGTAATGGGTCTGGTGGATGCGATCCCGATGATCGCCGTTGGTCTGGGTCTGTATGTGATGTTTGCGGTTGCTGGCTAAGTCGTTACGACATCTCCAGGCATAACCCATTAACTAACTAAAGAGGACATCGGCTGTGAATATCAACGCCACCCTCCTCGGCCAAGCAATTGCTTTTTTCTTCTTCGTTGTGTTTTGCATGAAGTATGTATGGCCGCCGCTGATGGCTGCCATCGAAGCCCGTCAGAAAGCTATTGCTGACGGTCTCTCTTCTGCCGAACGAGCCAAGAAAGATCTGGATTTGGCCAAGGCCAACGCCGTCGATCAGCTGAAAGAAGCCAAGCTGCAGGCTGCTGAAATCATTGAACAGGCCAACAAACGCAAGGCCCAGATCATTGATGAGGCAACTGTCGGTGCTCAGGCTGAGCGGGAAAAAATCCTGGCTCAAGGCCGTGCCGAGATTGAAGCTGAACGTCATCGTGCCAAAGAGGAACTGCGCAAGCAGGTTGCTGCTCTTGCCATTGCGGGTGCAGAGAAGATCCTGGCGCGCCAAATCGACCAGGCTGCCAACAGCGACATCGTCGACAAACTGGTAGCTGAACTGTAACGGGAACGGGGCTATGTCTGAACTGACTACAATCGCTCGCCCCTACGCCAAGGCTGCTTTCGAGTTTGCCGTTGAGCACAAGGCGGTTGATCAGTGGCTGGGGATGCTCAGCTTCGCTGCGGAAGTAGTGAAGAACGAGACCATCCACTCCCTGGTTAACGGCTCTGTGGCTGCCGACGAGCTGGCAAAACTGTTTGTCAGCATCTGCGGGGAGCAACTCGACGAGCATGGCCAGAACCTGATCCGGGTAATGGCAGAGAATGGTCGCTTGGGTGTGCTGCCGGCGGTCGTTGCCGAATTTGTGGTGTTCAAGTCTGAACTGGACAAAGAAGTTCAGGCTGACGTGATTTCGGCGATTGCACTGACCGACCAGCAGAAAGCCAATATTCAGGCTTCTCTGGAACAACGTCTCGCGCGCAAAGTGAAGCTGAATTGCAGCATCGACGCGTCCTTGATGGCCGGGGTGCTCATCAAGGCCGGTGATCTGGTTATCGACGGAACTGTCCGCGGCAAGCTGGATCGCATGGCTGACGCGCTGCAATCTTGATTGGGGTATTAGAGCATGCAACTGAATTCCACTGAAATCGCCGAGCTGATCAAGCAGCGCATTGCGCAGTTTGATGTAAAGAGCGAAGCGCGTAACGAAGGTACCATCGTCTCCGTGAGTGACGGTATCATTCGTATCCACGGCCTGGCCGATGCCATGCAGGGTGAGATGATCGAGCTGCCGGGCAACCGCTACGCTCTGGCATTGAACCTGGAGCGTGACTCCGTTGGTGCCGTAGTGATGGGTCCCTATGCCGATCTGGCCGAAGGGATGAAAGTAA
Organism: Aeromonas sp. 601039; assembly: GCF_049174415.1. Classification (NCBI taxonomy): domain Bacteria; kingdom Pseudomonadati; phylum Pseudomonadota; class Gammaproteobacteria; order Aeromonadales; family Aeromonadaceae; genus Aeromonas; species Aeromonas sp. 601039. The sequence goes on along the minus strand of NZ_JAAKTL010000012.1, from coordinate 32,778 downwards.
AAGGTACTGGCCGCATTCTGGAAGTGCCGGTCGGTCGTGGTCTGCTGGGCCGGGTGGTCAACACCCTGGGTCAGCCTATCGACGGTAAAGGTCCGGTCGAGCACGATGGCTTCTCTCCGGTAGAAGTGATTGCCCCGGGCGTTATCGAGCGTAAGTCTGTTGACCAGCCTGTCCAGACCGGTCTGAAAGCCATCGACTCCATGATCCCTATCGGTCGTGGCCAGCGTGAGCTGATCATCGGTGACCGCCAGGTAGGTAAAACTGCCATTGCGATCGACACCATCATCAACCAGAAAGACTCCGGCATTAAGTGTGTCTACGTTGCGATTGGCCAGAAGGCCTCCACCATCGCCAACGTGGTGCGCAAGCTGGAAGAGCACGGTGCTCTGGCCAACACCATAGTAGTGGTTGCCTCTGCTTCCGAAGCGGCTGCCCTGCAATACCTGGCTCCGTATTCAGGTTGCTCCATGGGTGAGTACTTCCGTGACCGCGGTGAAGATGCCCTGATCATTTATGATGACCTGTCCAAGCAGGCCGTTGCATATCGTCAGATCTCCCTGCTGCTGCGCCGTCCGCCAGGACGTGAAGCATTCCCGGGCGACGTATTCTATCTGCACTCCCGTCTGCTGGAGCGTGCAGCTCGCGTCAACGACGAGTACGTAGAGAAGTTCACCAAGGGTGAAGTGAAGGGCAAAACCGGTTCTCTGACCGCGCTGCCGATCATCGAAACCCAGGCGGGCGACGTATCCGCGTTCGTTCCGACCAACGTGATCTCCATCACCGATGGTCAGATCTTCCTGACTTCCCAGTCTTTCAACGCCGGTATTCGTCCTGCGGTTGATCCGGGTATCTCCGTATCCCGTGTGGGTGGTGCCGCCCAGACCAAGATCGTCAAGAAGCTGTCCGGTGGTATCCGTACCGCGCTGGCCCAGTATCGCGAACTTGCTGCCTTTGCCCAGTTCTCTTCCGACCTGGACGATGCAACTCGCAAGCAGCTGGACCACGGTCAGAAAGTGACCGAGCTGATGAAACAGAAGCAGTACTCTCCGATGAGCGTGGCTCACCAGTCTCTGGTGCTGTTCGCCGCGGAAAAAGGCTATCTCTCTGATGTCGAGTTGAGCAAGATCCTCGACTTCGAAGCCGCTCTGCTCTCTTTCGCCGATACCCAGCATGCTGAGCTGATGGCTGAAATCAATGCCAAGGCTGACTACAACGACGCGATCGTTGGCAAGCTGACTGCGTTGCTGGATGACTTCAAGGCAACCCAGACCTGGTAAGCGAGTGTGGCAGCGCAAGCTGCCACCTGATGGAGAGAAGAGATGGCCGGCGCAAAAGAGATACGTAACAAGATCGGGAGTGTTAAAAACACTCAAAAGATCACCAGCGCTATGGAAATGGTGGCAGCAAGCAAGATGCGCCGTGCGCAGGATCGCATGTCTGCCAGCCGTCCGTACGCTGAAACCATGCGCAAGGTGATCGGCCATATCGCTCAGGGGAACCTGGAATACAAGCACCCCTACCTCATCGAACGTGAGGTCAAGCGAGTGGGTTACATCGTCGTCTCCACCGACCGTGGCCTGTGTGGTGGTCTGAACATCAACCTGTTCAAGGCTGCCCTCAATGATATGAAGCAATGGAGCGCGAAAGGTGCCAAGGTTGACCTGGCTCTGATCGGCAACAAAGCCTCCAACTTCTTTGAACGGCACGGCGCCAAGGTGAAAGCTCACGTCGCAGGACTGGGCGATAACCCGAGCGTCAATGACCTGATTGGTTCAGTCAAGGTCATGCTGAAGGCTTACGACAACGGTGAGATTGACAAGCTGTATCTGGTGTACAACAAGTTCGTCAACACCATGGTGCAGCAACCACGGGTCGATCAACTGCTGCCTTTGCCCGTAACTGAAGACAGCAAGCTCGCCAAGAAACACCACTGGGATTACCTCTATGAGCCGGATCCCAAGAAGCTGCTGGATACCCTGCTGGTTCGCTATGTCGAATCTCAGGTCTACCAGGGTGTAGTGGAAAACTTGGCCAGTGAACAGGCAGCCCGAATGGTTGCCATGCAAGCCGCGACTGACAACGCCGGTAACCTGATTAACGATCTGCAACTGGTATACAACAAGGCCCGTCAGGCCAGTATTACCCAGGAGCTGACAGAGATCGTATCCGGTGCTGCTGCGGTGTAAGGCAAGGGTTATCAAAGGTTTAGAGGATTTGACATGAGTAACGGTTTCATCGTCCAAATCATCGGCGCTGTAGTGGACATCGAGTTCCCGCAGAATGCCGTGCCCCAGGTGTACGATGCACTGAAGGTCGTTAGCGAAGGTCAAGGCCAGGGTCTGGTGCTGGAAGTTCAGCAACAGATCGGTGGCGGCGTCGTTCGTTGCATCACCATGGGTTCCTCCGACGGTCTGCGTCGTGGGTTGGAAGTAATGAATAGCGGTAAATCCATCCAGGTTCCGGTCGGTACTGCGACACTGGGTCGGATCATGAACGTACTGGGCGAGCCAATCGACGAGAAAGGCCCGATCGGTGAAGAAGAGAGCTGGTCAATCCACCGTGAAGCCCCCAGCTACGAAGATCAGTCCAACAGCACCGAGCTGCTGGAGACCGGCATCAAGGTTATCGACCTGGTATGTCCGTTCGCCAAGGGTGGTAAGGTTGGTCTGTTCGGTGGTGCCGGTGTAGGCAAAACCGTAAACATGATGGAGCTGATCCGTAACATCGCGATCGAACACAGTGGTTACTCTGTATTCGCCGGTGTAGGTGAGCGTACCCGTGAGGGTAACGACTTCTACCACGAGATGATGGAGTCCAACGTACTGGACAAAGTATCTCTGGTTTACGGTCAGATGAACGAGCCGCCCGGAAACCGTCTGCGCGTAGCGTTGACCGGCCTGACCATGGCCGAGAAGTTCCGTGACGAAGGTCGTGACGTGCTGTTCTTCGTGGACAACATCTACCGTTACACCCTGGCCGGTACCGAAGTATCCGCACTGCTGGGCCGTATGCCTTCCGCAGTAGGTTACCAGCCGACCCTGGCCGAGGAGATGGGTGTTCTGCAAGAACGTATCACCTCCACCAAGACCGGTTCCATCACCTCCGTACAGGCCGTTTACGTGCCTGCGGATGACTTGACTGACCCGTCTCCAGCGACCACCTTCGCCCACCTGGATGCGACCGTCGTACTGTCCCGTCAAATCGCGGCACTGGGTATCTACCCGGCCGTTGACCCGCTGGACTCTACCTCTCGTCAGCTGGATCCGCTGGTGGTTGGCAAAGAGCACTACGAGACCGCTCGTGGCGTTCAGACCGTACTGCAGCGCTACAAAGAGCTGAAGGACATCATCGCCATCTTGGGTATGGATGAACTGTCAGAAGAAGACAAACTGACCGTAGCCCGTGCCCGTAAGATCGAGCGTTTCCTGTCCCAGCCGTTCTTCGTAGCAGAAGTGTTTACCGGTTCTCCGGGTAAATACGTGCCGCTGAAAGAGACCATCCGTGGTTTCCAGGGCATCCTGAAAGGCGAGTATGACGATCTGCCCGAGCAGGCGTTCTACATGGTTGGCGGTATCGACGAAGTCGTCGAGAAATCCAAGAAACTGTAAGCCTCGACAGGAGGGCCCATGGCAGAGATGATCTCCTTTCACCTGGACGTGGTGAGCGCCGAAGGAAAACTGTTTTCCGGTCGCGTGCAATCCGCTCAGGTATCAGGCTCCGAAGGTGAGTTGGGTCTCCGCCACGGTCATGCTCCGTTGCTGACTGCCATCAAGCCGGGCCTGGTCCGCTTGGTGAAGCAGAACGGAACTGAAGAGGTGCTGTACATCTCCGGCGGTATGCTGGAAGTACAACCTGAATCCGTGACCGTGCTGGCGGACACCGCGATTCGTGCTGACGACTTGGATGAGGCGAAAGCCCAGGAAGCCAAGCGCGCAGCCGAAGAGCGGATCCACAGCTCCCATGGTGATATCGACTACGCCCAGGCCGCCACCGAGCTGGCCAAGGCGATGGCTCAACTGCGAGTCATCGATATCGTCAAAAAGAATTACCGCTAATAACGGTGATGTAAAAAGCGACCTTCGGGTCGCTTTTTTTTTACCCGTTGGATAGACTCCGCCGAGTATTTCCTCATGTTCCAAAGGTCAATTTATGTCCCTCAACGTCGTGATCCTGGCGGCGGGTAAAGGTACCCGCATGCGTTCTTCCCTGCCCAAGGTACTCCACCCGGTAGCCAACAAACCCATGGTTTCCCATGTGATCGATACTGCCCGTCAGGTCGGTGCCGAGCAGCTGCATCTGGTCTATGGCCACGGTGCCGAACTGCTGAAAGAGCGGATCGTGGCGGCCGATGTGAACTGGGTGCTGCAGGCGCAACAGCTGGGGACTGGTCACGCCGTCGCCCAAGCCATCCCGTTTTGGAAGGATGAAGACGACGTGCTGGTGCTCTACGGCGATACCCCGCTGATCCAGCCAGAGACCCTGCAGCGACTGCTTGCTGCCAAGGCTGAAAACGGTATGGCACTGCTGACCGTGGTACTGGACAACCCTACCGGCTATGGCCGTATCGTCCGTGAAAATGGTCAGGTAGTCGGCATCGTCGAGCAGAAGGATGCCAATGCCGAACAGCTGGCCATTCGTGAGGTGAACACCGGCGTGCTGGTGGCCAATGGGGGCCAGTTGCGTCAATGGTTGTCTCGTCTCGACAACAAGAATGCCCAGGGTGAGTTCTATCTGACGGATGTGATCGAGATGGCTCACGGCGATAATTGCCCGATTGCCGCTGTGCATCCAGAGCGTGCCGCTGAAGTTGAAGGGGCCAACAATCGGGTGCAATTGGCCCAACTTGAGCGCAGCTATCAGCAGATGCAGGCCGAGAAACTGATGATTGCTGGTGCAACCATGATCGACCCCGCACGCTTTGATTTGCGCGGGGTTTTGGAAATTGGTGAAGAGGTTGTTATTGATGCAAACGTCATCATTGAGGGCAAGGTGACTCTCGGCAATCATGTTCGTATCGGAGCCGGTTGCGTACTGAAAGATTGTGTCATTGGCGATCACACCGAGGTGAAACCCTACTCGGTTATCGAGGGTGCGCAGGTGGCAGATCAGTGCTCAGTGGGTCCGTTTACCCGCTTGCGTCCGGGGGCGGTTCTGGAGCAGGATGCGCACGTTGGCAACTTCGTCGAGATGAAGAAGGCCCGTCTTGGGGTTGGTTCCAAGTGCGGTCATCTGACCTATCTGGGTGATGCCGAGATCGGTGCCGGGGTAAATATCGGAGCCGGTACCATCACCTGCAACTACGACGGGGTCAACAAATTCCAGACCATCATCGAGGACGATGTGTTCGTCGGTTCTGATACCCAACTGGTAGCGCCTGTTCGCATCGGCAAGGGGGCCACCCTGGGTGCCGGCTCTACTATTACCAAGGACGTGGGTGAACATGAACTCGTGATAACCCGGGTACCCCAGCGTCACATCAAAAACTGGGCTCGTCCGGTCAAGAAAACTGATAAGTGATATCAGTATGAAGGCGACCCATGAACAAACGAATCATCAAGCTCGCAGACGCGAGCCACAGTCTGTTTTCCCGTTTTGTCGATCTGGTGGGAATTTCAGTCTCAATGGTGCTGCTTTCGCGACACTTTGGTTTGTTTCATGGGTTGGACGAGATGTCACTGGCCACGCTGGGCATGGTGGTCTTCTTTCTGGTTTCCCAGAATACCGGGCTCTATTGCAGCCGGGTTCGTAAACATCTGGCGCAGTCTCTGCTGCGCCTCATCTTCTCCTGGTTGGTAACAGCTACCCTGCTCTACCTGCTGGTCTATCTGGTTCCCATCTTCAAACCCTACCACCCTTTCCCGCTGGAGCTGGCTGTGCTCTGGCTTGCCATGGCCTGTCTTATTTCTACCGGCTATCGGGTGCTGTACCGACTGGTGACCCTCTGGTTCAGCGGTGCCTCCTGCTGTCGGCGTGTGGCCATCATTGGCGTGACTCCGGCCGGACTGGCGCTGGAAAAATCCCTGTGGGAGAGCCCGCGTCACGATATTCAGATGCTCGGATTTTTCGATGCCCGTAGCGAAGAGCGCTTCGGTTACCCGACTCGCAGTCCTCTGTTGGGTGATGTCGATGAGCTGCTCGAGCTGGCACGCAAAGGGCTGGTCGACGAAATCTATCTGGCGCTGCCCCTGACCGCCCGGGAGCGTATCAATCACTACCTCTACGAACTCTCCGACACCACGGTTAATACCTATCTGGTTCCCGATTTCTACGAGTACGGTCTGACCGTATCCCACATCGATCGGGTGGGCGATATCTATACCTTCAGCTTTTTCGATTCCCCGTTTGAAGGTGGCGCCGCCCTGCTCAAACGGATTGAAGATCTGGTGCTGGGTTCACTCATCCTGCTGCTCATCTCTCCGGTCATGGCGCTGGTCGCTCTCGGGGTGCGTCTCTCTTCACCCGGACCTGTGCTCTTCAAGCAAGATCGCTACGGCCTGGGGGGAAAACGGATCCAGGTCTGGAAATTCCGCTCCATGCGCGTCATGGAGAATGATGCCGTGGTGACTCAGGCAACCAGAGGCGATCCCAGAGTGACGCCATTCGGTGCGTTTTTGCGTCGTACCTCGTTGGATGAGCTGCCGCAGTTTTTCAATGTGATTCAAGGCTCCATGTCGATCGTGGGGCCACGTCCCCATGCCGTGGCACACAACGAGCAGTACCGCTCACTGGTGGAGCGGTACATGCTGCGCCACAAGGTCAAACCGGGGATTACCGGGCTGGCCCAGATAAATGGATTTCGTGGTGAAACCGACACCCTCGACAAGATGGAGATGCGGGTCAAGTTCGATCTCAAGTACATCCAGTACTGGTCGCTCGGACTGGATTTCAAAGTCATTTTCCTGACTGTATTCAAGGGGTTTATTGGTGCGTCCGCTTACTAGCCTCGTTTGCGCCGGACTGCTGCTCTCCCCCTCTCTTTCAGTCCGTGCCGAGGTCACTCCCGTATCCCATCAGGGGCCGCTGGGTCTGGAGATCCAGACCGAAGTGGAGAGTCGTTATGGTCACGACAGCAACCTGCTGTGGCTGCGTGACAGTGGTCAGGCGATTGACTCCGATTTCGTCGGGATCTCCCCGGAATTTCGCATGGTGGGTGAACGCGGCCTGGATCGTTATCAGTTCAGCTATCTGGGTGATTATCGTCGCTATGGCAGCAGCCATGCGGATGACTATGCCGATCACCAGTTCCAGTTTGACGGCAGCTGGCGCTTCTCCCTGCGCAACGCCTTCAAACTGATGTACCAGTATCGGCTGGGCCATGAGGCGCGTGGCGAGGGGCTGACCGAAGGCTTTATGTTGCAGGGAGATGCCTCTCCTTGTCCCAGCGACGCTGATAAGAAAGGTCGTGCGCTCTGTGGTGATGCCACATTCGGCAGATTTCAGATAAATGAGCCGTTGCGCTTCAAACGCAGCGAAGTGGGTGGCCGCTACAGTTACGGTGCACCCGATGCCAGAGGCAAGCTGGAACTGGCGCTCTCCCACAAGGATTTGGGCTATCTCGACAAGCACCTCTACCTGCATGACTTTGAACGCTATATGGCCGAGCAGGAGTGGCAGGAGAACACCGCCATTGTCGAGCTGTTCGATCAGGTGAGCCATGTCAGCCGTTTTCGTTACACCCTGCAGACCAATCTGCGACGCTACCCAGCCAATCCACGCAAGGATTCCGACGAGTTTTTCCTTATCACCGGGGTGATGAGCCAGCTGACCGGCAAGACCCGGATCGATGCCAATATCGGCGGGATCTACAAGCGTTTCGTCAACGATCCGCAGGCGGAGAGTTTCAAAGGGCTGAACTGGGAGCTGCGTCTGGAGTGGCAACCGCTCGATTACAGCAAGCTCGCGCTGCTCTCCAGCCGGACCATTCGTGATCCGGGTGGTGACGGCGGCTATGTCAGCAGCCAGCTATATGGCGCCGAGTGGCAGCACCACTGGTCACCCGGAGTGGCGACCACGCTCTCTTATCACGATATCCGGGATGATTATCACCAGTCGGTGGTCTGTGGTAACGACAACCGCCACCGTCAGGACGACATCCATCGCTGGGGCATGGGCATCAGCTACGACATTCGTCCCTCCGTCAGTCTGGGGCTCCACTACCAGCAGGCCGACTCAGGTTCCAGCTTTGCCGGGCAGCCCATCGACATCGGCGGCAATTGCTATGGCCGTGCCCTCGGTTACGACAAACAACAGCTTTCTTTTTCACTCAAGGTAGCCATTTAACATGAACAAAAGCGTGATGGTGCTTCTGCTTGGCTGGTTGTTCAGCCTGTCGGTCTGGGCTGGCCAGAGCCCGCAAGGCAACGATTCCGCCTACCGGTTGGCGCCGGGGGACGAGGTCGAAATCCGGGTGTATGGCGAGCCGGATCTGTCGATGAAGTTCAAGGTCGATACCAGTGGCCACGTCAATTACCCCTATCTGGGTCAGGTGCTGCTGATGGGCCATACCACCACTGAGGTGGCCGAGCTGCTGACCAGAGGGCTCAAGCACGGCGTGCTGCTCGATCCCATGGTGACGGTCAACGTGACCACTTTCCGCCAGGTGTTTGTTGCTGGCGAGGTGGCTCACCCGGGGGGCTACGAATACCAGCCCGGCCTGACGGTGGAGAAGGCCGTCGCGCTGGCGGGTGGTTTCACCGATCGCGCCGCCAGACGGGATATCAGCCTGCGCCTCAATGGCTGCGATCAGTTGCTGGAAGAGGTGAGCCTGCAACGGCAGCTCAATCCCGGCGACATCATCATCATCGAACAAAGTTTCTTCTGATCCAGGACGCTCTTCATGACTTCATTGTTGGTTGAAAATGGCCGTGCGCTAGAGAGCCGCCTCGATTTCAGCGGCCCCTGGCGGGTGCTCAAGGCAAACTGGTGGAAGGTGGTATTGTTTGCCGCCGTGGTGACCCTGGCGGCAGCCCCCTTTATCTTCAGCATGCCGCCCTACTATCAATCCAGTGCGACCCTGCTGCTGAAGGCAGATGCCAACAGCGCTTCCCCTATCGAGCCCGTCTATCGGGTCGATACCAGCCGCCGCGAGTACTACAACACCCAGTTCGAGCTGCTCAAGTCACGCCGGGTGGCCGAGAAGGTGGTTACTCATCTGGGCTTGGCCGAGTTGCCGGAATTCAACGGGCAGCCCAATCCGGACAGCTGGCTGAGCCGCATCAAGGGGCTCTGGAGTGCCGGACATCAGGAGGATGCCTCCTCACGCCACCAGCATGCGCTGGAGTATCTGGCCAGACACCTGACCGTCTCGCCGGTGCGCGATACCCAGCTGGTCAGCATAGGGTTCGAATCCCGCTCTCCCGAGCTGGCCGCCAGCGTCGCCAATGAGGTGGCCCAGACTTACATCGATCTCAATGTGGAGGAGCGGGTCGATGCCAACACCACGGCATCGCACTGGAACCAGAGCCGGCTGGTGGAGATAAAGGCCAGTCTGGAGAAGCAGGAGAAGCAGCTCGGCGATTTTCTTGCCCGCAATGATCTGCTGACGTTTCGCGGCGTAGATGGTCTGCAAACCGAAGAGCTCGGTATCATCACCAACAAGTACGCGGATGCACGCGAGCGGCGGCTGGCGGCGCAGGCCGAATTCCAGTCCATTCAGGAGTACGGCCGCAATCCGGCGGCGCTGGCTTCCCTGCCCGAGGTCTCCAACCACCCCCAGATGCAGGATCTGCGCATCGCCCTCATCAAGGCCCAGCAGGAGCTCTCCGAGCTGGCCAAGCGTTATGGCCCCAAGCATGACCGTATTCTGCAGGCCGAAGCACGCATCAAGGCGCTCAATACCCAGTCAAACCAGCTGATGCGGGAGATTGCCGACGGTATCGAGGATCGCTACCTGAGCAGCCAGCGCAAGGAGCAGGAGTACCTTGCCCAGCTTGACGAGAAGAAGCGGGAGTTCTCCTCGCTGGCAGTCAAGAAGGATGAGTACAACAACCTGAAGAACAATATCGACAAGACCCGTCAGCTCTATAACGAGCTGTTCCGCCGTCAGGAAGAGACCCGCCTGAACGCTCAGCTGCACGAGTCGAATGCCATCCTCTACGACGCGGCATCGGTGCCCTTGCTGCCTGCCAAACCAAACAAGATGCTGTTTCTGCTGATGGTGGTGATAATGGCGGGCATGGTTGCCGTGCTGGTAGTCATCACTGCCGGAGCGCTGCGCAATACCCTGGATCGTCTGAGCCAGCTGGTCTCCCAGCTCGGTGGTCGGGTGCTTGGTGAAATCCCGCGGCTGGCGGCCCTGCAGGATCAGAGTGCTCTGCTGCGGGTGGGGGCGGTCAATCCCAGAGTAGGTGCCAGTGCCGATGACCTCTACGCCATCATGCGGCTGGAGCCGGGTCAGCTGCAGCGCATCATGATCACCTCGACCCGTGCTGGTGAGGGCAAGTCGACGCTGGCGGCTCTCTGTGCCGCCAGCTTTGCCCGCCATGAGCGGGTGCTGCTGGTGGATGGGGATCTGCGCCGGGGCTCCCTTGGTCGCCAGTTGCTGGGGCAGGCAGCCAGACCGGGGTTAGCCGAGCTGCTCTCAGGCGAAGCCGACTTGGCTGTCTGTCTGGTGCCAAAAGAGGGATTGACCCTGCTGCCTGCTGGTCAGCCGGTATCTTCCCCGCTGGCACTGCTTGGTTCCCCGCGCTGGAGCGAACTGCTGGCAACCCTTGCCGGGCAGTTTGACCGCATCATAGTGGACACTCCTGCGCTGGAGGTCGGCAAGGATGCTCTGCTGCTGGGGCAACCGCTGGATGGTGCCATTCATGTGGTTCAGTCCGGGCAACTGCCGGCCAGCCGGGTGCTGAGCGTGCTTGCACAGCTGCGGGATGCCAGAGTGGCGGTTCTGGGGACTGTGCTGACCCAGGTCGCCGAGCGGGATCTGGAAGGGGCTGAGAACCTGAGATTCTGTGGTGCTCCCACCCGGGGCGCACTATGAAACTGCTGCGCAGCATCACTACCATAGGTGGTGCTTCCGTGCTATCCCAGCTGATCGGGGCGCTCTCGGTCTGGTCACTTTCGCACAAGTTCGACATGGCTGCGGTCGGGCTCTATGCCCTCAGCTACAGTCTGGTGCTGATCGGTGCCCAGCTTGCCACCTTTGCCTCGCAACTGCTGTTGCCCAAGCTGGAGGAGGCCGAGCTGCCCGGCAACCTGATCTTTTCCCTGTTGCAGGTCTTGCTACTCCCCATCCCCTATGTGCTGGTGGTGGTCTGCTTTTTCTCGCTGCCGCTCTGGCCGCTCTACCTGCTGACCGTGACCCACGGGCTGATCCTCATCGCCGAGAATCTGGCTCTGCGGGCCGGCCACTACCAGCGGCTCGGTCTGCAGCGTATCTCGGCCTCTGCCGTGGTGCTGCTCTGCCTGCTGCTTGCCCCTGACATGGTGCACTTTTATCAGTTATGGGCCTGTCTGTTGCTGCTGGTGATCGGGGGCTGGTTGTGGTCTGCCTTTGCCTGGCACAGTGCCATGCTGAGGGAGGCTGCCCCGCGCCACCTGCTGCACTTCTTCTCCCGCCATAAAGCGCATCTGGCTGGTGTCGGCAGTGCCGAGGTGCTGGCGATGGTGACGGCCAATCTGCCGACCGTGCTGATCAACTTCTGGTTTTCCCCTCTGGTGGCGGGCTACTTTGCCGTGGTCAACCGCTTCTGTCTGGCGCCCGTGGTGATTGTCGGCAACGCCATCCGCCACTCCATCTTCTCGCGATGGTCGGAGGATTTTCGCCTGCGCCGTTTCAACGGGGAGGAGTTTCGCAAGGTGAAGCGGCTGCTGCTGGCGATGGGCAGTGCGGCCACCCTCGGGATCCTCATCTGCTATCCGCTGGTGATGAAGTGGTTCTTCAATGCGGAGTGGATCGCCTCCATCAATACCTCCCGCTACATGTTGCCCTATGTCTTTACTGCGGTAGCCATCTGCCCGTTGACCGTGATCGAGCTGGTGTTCGGCTCGCCCCGCTACTTTTTGCGGATCCAGCTTGAGCAGCTGCTGGTCGTAGTGATTGCCTTCGTACTGTTGCCCTGGTTGCAGCAGGAGTACGCTCTCTGCGTGCTGGCCTTCTCTCTGCTGACTGCGGTGCGCTACGGCTTCGTCTTTTTGCGGGTCAACCGCCGGGCTGCCGAGTTGCAGGGGCGGATGGAGCTGGCCTCGTGAACAGCGCCTTCATCATGCAGGCCAATCTGCTGCTGTCGCTGGTGATCTGCGGCCTGGCCCAGTACGTTACCGGTATTACAGCCTTCCTCTGGCTGCCCTTCCTGCTGGCCATTGCCACCTTGATGTTGCTGCCGCTGCAGACGCGTTACAGCCCGTTGCGGCTCGACTATCAGGAGAAGGTGCTGCTGCTGCTCTACTGTGGTTTGCTGGTGCTGGCGCTGCTGGGCACCCTGCTTCAGCAGGGGGGCATGGTGACTATCATCGGTTTCAAGAACGAGCTGGCACTCTCTCTGCTGCTTCCCTGCCTGTTGCTCGGCTTTTGCCGCGAGTCACAGATTTACCGCATCATGAAGCTGGTGGAGTGGGTCTTCTACCTGCAGATCCCGGTGGTGCTGTTTCAGGTGCTGGTGGTGGTGCCGAAGCGGGTGGCAATGCGCGGCGAGTTTGAGAAGTGGGACTCGGTGGTCGGTACCTTCGGGGGGGATCCCATGGGTGGCGGCAATACCGGTGCACTCGGCTTCTTCTGCCTGCTGGTGATGCTGATCAAGCTCTCCGAGTTTCGCCACGGCCTCATTTCGCGTCGTTCGGTCGCTTTTCACATTCTTGCCGCCTTTGCCATCTGTGTGCTGGCCGAGGTGAAGTTCGTCATTCTGTTGTCCCCCTTGCTGCTGGCCTGGGTCTGGCTCTCGCCAAGCTATGTCAGGGGGATGAAGAGCTATGACCTCAAGCGTCTGTTGCTGATTGCGCTGGCGATGACTGCACTGGTGGCAGTGGCCGTTATGGTGCTGGCTGCCTCCTACTCATCCGCGTTCGAAGGGGCCGGGCAACAGGGGGCCATTGCGCTGTTTATCGACTCCCTCGGCTATATCTTCGATCCCAACCACATCAACCCGGAAACCGGCGAGCTGGGGCGGGTGACGACGCTCTTTTTCTGGGCCAGCAACGGTGATCACCACGGTCTCAGCAATCTGCTGTTTGGTTATGGCCTCAACACCACCAACCATGGCAGCACCCTGCCCGGTTTTCTCAATCCCCTGTTCAACGTGCTGCTCGACTCCACCTCCCTCAGCGTGTTGCTGTGGGAGGTGGGACTGATGGGCACCCTGATATTCATCGCGCTGATCGTTCTGCTGCTCTGGTGCTGCCGTCCCCGTCCGTTGCTGGATCGCCAGCTGCTGAGCGCGGCAGATGTGCGTCTGCTCAGCTATCAACCCGCTTTCATCGCGTTCGGGATCGCCTGCCTGCTGAGCTTGCCTTACAGCCAGCTGCTGATGCTGATCCCGGTGCAGCAGTTTCTCTTCTATTTCGTGCTGGGTGCCGCCCTGGTGATCCGTTCTTCGGTTCGGCAGGCCACCCGTTCCCGTGAGGTGTCATGACTCCATCCACCCTTATCTCCGTCATCATCAAGACCTACAACGAGGAGGCAGGGATTGCCGATACCATAGCCAGCATCAGGAGCGCTCTGGCCGACTACTCCCACCAGATTATCGTGGCGGACAGTCTTTCGACCGACCGTACCCAGGCGATCGCCTGCCAGCTGGGAGTCACTGTCGTCAGCCTGACCAACCCGGCCGATCGCTGTTGTGGCGTGGGGCCACAGCTTGGCTACCTCTTCAGCGAAGGGGAATTCCTGCTGCTGCTCGATGGCGACATGAAGCTGGAGCCGGAGTTTGTGCCAGCCGCCATTGCGCACATGCACTCCCATCCCGAGTGCGGTGGCGTGGCCGGGCGGGCCGAGATGGATGATGCCCGCAGCTATGAGTTCAAGTCGCGCAAGCAGCGCATCAACCAGATCTATCCGCTGGGCGAGTCGCGCTGGCTGTGTGGTGGCGGTCTGTTTCGACGCAGCGCCATCGAGCAGATCGGCTATCTCACCAATCGCAACCTGCACGGTTACGAAGAGGCGGAGCTGGGTATCCGGCTGCGTCAGGCGGGCTATCGGCTGGAGCGGCTCGATGTCCCCTTCTTCTTTCACACCTCCCACACCATGGACTCCCTTGCCCTGATCCGTTACCGCTGGCGCATGGGGTATCTGTTTGCCAGCGGCGAGCTGGTGCGCTCGGCGTGGGGGCAGCCCTATTTTCGCGAGGTGCTGTCGGTGATCCGCTCCGAGCTGCTGTTCGGGCTCTACCTGCTGGCACTCCTGTTCTGCGTATTGCTTTTCGCAGCCGGGCTGCCGTTCTGGTTGCCGCTGCTCGCGCTGGCACCGCTGGGTGGCTTTATCGCTCTCAAGTGGTTGAAGAACCGCTCCCTGCAAGATGCCCTGCGCAGTGTCATGAATCTCTCCATCTATGCAGCCGGGCTGGTGCGCGGCCTGCTGTTGCCCCAGCGCTCCCCGCGCGAGGCGCCCGCCCATCGTCTGATCCAGGAGTCATTGCCGTGAAGGTGCTCTTTGCCAACAAGTTCTTTTTCATGAAGGGAGGTGCCGAGACCGTCCTCTTTCAGGAGCGGGAGATGGTGCGTCAGGCGGGTCATCAGGTGATCGACTTTGCCATGCAGCATCCGGATAACCTCCCCTCGCCCCAGAGTGGCTACTTTCCGGCCAACGTTGATTATCACCAGCGGCACGGGCTCTTCGATCGGCTGAAGATCGCCGCTCGCTTCATTCACAATCAGGAGGCCTGTGATCGGCTGGCGGAGCTTATCCGTGCCGAGCGGCCCGATATCGTTCACTTTCACAACATCTACCACCAGCTCACCCCGGCGATCATCCGGGTGGCCAAATCCCTGGGCTGCAAGACGGTGCTGACAGCCCACGACTACAAGGTGGCCTGTCCCAACTACAGCATGCTGGTCGATGGCGAGCCGTTCGATCTGACCCGGATCGAGGGTTCCTGGCTCAAGCTGTTTCGCCATCAGTGGCAGGAGGGGTCATGGGGCAAGAGCCTGCTGCTCTCTGCCGAGGCGGCCTGGCAGCAGTGGCGCCGCAACTATGAGCAGGTCGATGCATTGGTGGCGCCGAGCGCCTTCATGGCTGGGATGCTTCGCACCCGGCTGCCTGCTTCCCGCATCGAGGTGATCCTCAATGGTATCGATGTCGAGTCGAGCCGCGAAAGCGGAGAGGATCGTGGGTACTTTCTGTTCCTCGGGCGCCTGATGGCCGAGAAAGGGGTCGAGACGCTTGCCCGTGCCCATCAGCGCATGACGCGGCCGGCGGGTCTCAAAATTGTGGGCGGTGGCCCGCTGCAGGCGCACCTCGGGCAGCATTATCCCAATGCCGAACTGCTGGGGTTCAAGCAGGGGGAAGCGTTGCTCGATCTGCTGCGTCACGCCAAGGCTGTGGTGGTGCCGTCCGAGTGGTACGAGAACTGCTCCATGTCGGTACTGGAGGCGATGGCCTATGGCAAACCGGTGATCGGGGCTCGAATTGGCGGGATTCCGGAGCAGATCCGCGACGGTCTCGATGGCTTGCTGTTCGAGGCGGGTAATGCCGACGAGCTGGCCCGCTGCATGGACAGGCTGGTGGCCGAGCCGGAGCAGACGGCGGCCATGGGGCGTTCGGCCCGTCAGCGGCTGATCGACAGTTACTCCCTCGCCAGCCACCAGCAAGCCCTGCTGGCGCTCTACCAGTCGTTGCTGGAGGAGAAACAGAGATGAGTTTCTGGCACGAGTTGAAAACCGAACTGGCACTCAATCCGAGCAAGACGGCGCGCCTGTTCCTGTTCAGTTACCGGCTGGCACAGGGAGGCCGCTTTATGAGGCTGCCCTGCTTGTTGCTGCTCAAGGGATTCAAGCTGCTGTGCGGCCTCGATATCTCGCCAAGAGCCCGGCTGGGTTGGGGCCTGCGCCTCTATCACCCGCAGAATATCGTCATCGGTGACGGCGTGCAGATGGGGCGTGACTGCACCCTGCGCCACAACTGCACCCTGGGCAACAAGCCAGATCGTCAGAGCGGTCAGCTTCTCTCGCCCAGCGTGGGGGACGGGGTCGAGTTCGGCACCGGCGCCATCGTTATCGGGGCCATCGCCATTGGTGATCATGCCTGTGTCGGTGCCGGCGCCGTCGTCACTCGTTCCGTTCCGGCTCGCGCCGTTGTTGCGGGCAATCCCGCCAGAATCATTCGAGAAGATCATGAAGCAGATTAGTGTGACCGTGCTCGGTACCCGGGGGATCCCCCATGTACTGGGCGGTGTCGAAACCCATTGTCAGTCCCTCTATCCGGAGCTGCACCGCCAGTTCGAAGTGGCGGCGACCGTGCTGGCTCGTGCCCCCTATGTGAATTACCGAAGCGGCGAGTTTGAAGGAGTGGCTCTCAAGGCGTTGCCCGCCCCCAAAAAGAAGTCGCTGGAGGCAATCCTCCACTCTCTGCTCGCGGCTTTTTACTGCCGCCGTCATGCCTGCGATCTGGTGCATGTCCATGCCATCGGCCCGGGGCTGGTGGTACCGCTGCTGAGGTTGCTTGGCAAACGGGTGGTCTTTACCCATCACGGCCCCGACTATGACCGCCAGAAGTGGGGGGCGCTGGCCAAGTGGGTATTACGCCTTGGTGAGCGCTGGGCGGTACGCTATGCCAGCGAGGTGATCGTCATCTCCGAAGTGATCAACGAGGCGATCCGCCGCCAGTACGATCGCCAGGATGCCCACCTCATCTACAACGGGGTGAAACGGGTCGCGCTGCCTGCTGCGGACAAGAGGGAGCTGACGCTGGCCCGTTTCGGACTGACCGCTGGCAGCTATCTGGTGGCGGTGGGCCGCTTCGTCGAGGAGAAGGGGCTGCACGATCTCATCGCAGCCTATCGCCAGCTCGATACCGAGCTGCCGCTGGTGCTGGTGGGGGATACGGATCACCCGACTCCCTACAGTGAGCGCTTGCAGCGGATAGCGGATGAAACACCGGGGGTGATTCGTACCGGTTTCCTCAATGGCGAGGCGCTGATCAGCGTCTTTTCACAGGCGGCCCTGTTTGCCATGCCCTCTTATCACGAGGGGTTGCCGATAGCCCTGCTGGAGGCGCTCTCCTTCTCCCTGCCGGTGGTGGTGAGCGACATTCCCGCCAATCTGGCGGTGGCGCTGCAACAGGAGTGCTATTTCCCGGTCGGCGATGTGAGTGCACTGGCTGAGCGGCTCAACGCCCAGTTGACTCGCGGCAAGGTCGATTACAGCGACTATCTGCAACGGTATGACTGGCAGCGGATCGCCGGTCAGACCATGGAGGTCTACCGCAAGGCTTTGGGCTTGCCCGCAGGAGAAAACCAATGAGCCAATTACCGCAGAAAACGCAGGGGGCGATCGACCGCTTCTACCGTGCTCTCTCCCCCGAGGTGGGCGAGAGCCTGAGTGAAACCCAGCGCGACGGTATCGAGCAGGCGCTGCGGCTGATGAGTGATGGCAAGTCGCACGCCATCAACGTCAACAGCGCCTTCGGCATCGGTCGCTGGCGCTGCTATCTGGTGGTGTTGATGGGACGGGATCGCCGTCATCGCGG
Organism: Aeromonas sp. 601039; assembly: GCF_049174415.1. Taxonomy (NCBI): domain Bacteria; kingdom Pseudomonadati; phylum Pseudomonadota; class Gammaproteobacteria; order Aeromonadales; family Aeromonadaceae; genus Aeromonas; species Aeromonas sp. 601039. The sequence continues at coordinate 15,164 of NZ_JAAKTL010000012.1, read as the reverse complement.
GCGGGAGAGCGGCTTTCGCTTTCACCTAAAGGTGCTGCTGACCACCCTGCTGTTACTGCTGGGGATCTGCGGCATGGTGCTGCTGCTCTATCTGGTGAAGTCGGCCCTTGGCATCGACATCTTCAAGCACTTCTCGTTCGGGGTGTGGGATCTGTTTAAAAAGAGCGTGCTGATGTAATGAAAGAGGGCTCCTGCGGGAGCCCTCTTGCGTTACTGGATGTCTATCTCGGCCAGACGATACCAGCCACTCTCTTCCAGACCGGCAATGCCGAGCTGCAGGGCGGGCTGCTTGTCCTGACCGATGAAGGCCAGCTCGAGATAGTAGTGACCGCGTGCCATCCGGCCCGGCAGGGTCAGGCTGTCGCGAGTGGTAGCCTTGCTGCCCGGGATCCAGCGGGTCATGTCGTTGCGGGTCACCAGCATGGCGCCGACCTGGCCTTCCTCGTTGACCAGCCGGTAAGTGAGCGGCCAGTTGCGATAGGCCGGCGCTACCCCGTCGTTGTGCCAGTCGCCGTTGAGGGTAAGGGTAGCCCCCGGCTTCATGGTTCCCTTTAGGGTCAGCTGGTCCAGCACGATGCGATAGCCCAGCTTGCGCAGGGCATTGTCGACGATGGGTCGATATTGGGGGGGAACCGGATCCGACTTGAGATTGATGGTGGAGGCGTGTTGGGCCAGCGCCCAGTCAAAGGTGGCCTTGACCTCCTCCATGGTGTACTGCTGCTGGCCTGGCCACTCGCTCAGCTTGCCGCACACCTCGAAACTGACCGGCGCCCGCTGCCAGCTGGAGTCGAAGTTCGCCACATCGGTGCGGGCGCTCGCCAGTCGTTCCGGGTAGGCGTTGCGCATGTGGCTCCAATTTTGGGAGAAGTGGTGCCAGTCGCCGAGGCAGTCTGCCCGCCAGCCAGCTCCCTTGCCCACGGCATACTCAAACATGGGCAGGTTGTTGATGAGCATCAGCTTGGGGGTTCGCGGAAAAGCGGCCATCTGCAGGTCAACATAGGGTTTGAGCTGCTCGCTGCTGTAGCGCTGTTCCAGCGTCGGGCCAGGGAAGTTGCTCATGTGCCACTCTCCCCATGAACCTATCATGCCGATGTCGACATGACTCAGCGCCGGGTTGCCATCGTAATGGGCACCCAGCGCCTGAAACAGCCGGGTGGCACGGGCGAGGAACTGCGGGTCGCTGTAGTCGGGCACAAAGGTCTGGTGGTTGTTCACCCACTCTCCCCGAATCCCCTTGTTGATAAGCCACTCCGGGATCTTGCTGCCCGAGAAGGGCTCATCAAGGGTCATGACCCTGAGGGCGATCGACTGTTTCGGGGTGGCGTGCTGTGCCTGATCGATGGCCCTGTCGATCAGGGCAAAGTTGTATTCGCCCTCCCGTGGTTCCAGCTCGCTCCAGTAGAAACGGAAGTAGTCGACCGTACTGACCGGGTGTTCGGCCAGAGAGAGGGGATGACCCCAGCTGTTGTGAAACTCTTCGATACCGACGCCGGGATTGTGCAAGAGGTCGTCGACCGGTTCGGGATGAATGGTGAGGGTACCGGCCAGAGTTCCCTGAGCCCATAGCAAGCCGGAATAGAGCAGGTTCCTGCCCGGATGCATTTTCATGTGATCGTCCGCCTGTGGAACATGGTTGCATGCTAGGAAATTGGCGGACAAAGGCCCAGCCGGTTCCGCTGTTTTCGAGAAGAACCGACTGAAGCCTTTGTTGTCTAGGTCAGAGATTGACGGAGGTTGTGCCCTCAGTCGTCATTGTCATGTCCGGCTGGGCGGGACTCGACACTCTGTTGCCCCATCACCTGATACCAGTCGAGCTTTCGGGTCAGCAGCATGATCAGCGCCAGGGTGGCGAACAGCAGCAGGGCGCCTAGCAGCAGAGCGATCTCTTCGGCCTGCAGCAGGCTGTAGAGAGTGGCATAGACCAGCCCGAGCAGCGCAGCAAAGCCGATCCCCTGCTTCGGGCCGCCCAGCACATGGCTGAGGTAGAAGCCGTTGAGCAGCACGCTGGCCAGCGCGGCCACCAGATAGGCCCAGCCAAAGCCGAGGTGTTCAGTCAGGGCCAGTAGCACCAGATAAAAGATGGCCAGCCCCATGCCCACCAGCGCGTACTGGATCGGGTGGACCCGCAGCCCCTTGAGCAGTTCGAACATGAAGAAGTTGATAAAGGTGAGACCGATGAAGAGCAGGGCATATTTGGCCGCCCGCTCGTTGAGCTGATAGTGATCCACCGGCTGCACCAGACTGACGCTGAAGGTGGAGAGATTGCTATCGCCCCCGTTCATCATCCGGTTGAAGCGGGTCTCCATGTCGCTGGCGAACCAGCTGGTTTGCCAGTTGGCCTCAAACCCTTGTGGGCTCAGGGTGCGACTGCCCGGCAGAAAGTCACCGATAAAGTTGGGGTGGGGCCAGTTGCCCGCCAGCTGCAGGGTGCTCTCCTTGCCCAGCGGGACTATGTCGAGGGCGTTCATCCCCTGTAGATTGAGCTCCAGATGGAAGGTGCCATCCTGCTGCGGCAGGCTGTCGATCGGGGCATGGATACCCGCGAGCGCATCACCGAGGCGGGCGCCGGGGGCAAACGGGATCCGCTGTGTGCCGAGTTGCAGTTCGGGGACGCTGTTGATACCGCGGGCATCGGAGAGTACCAGACTCAGGTAGGGTTTGCCTGCCACCAGCTCATCATCCCCGGCGAGCGGCGCGCTCTCTTGTAGTTGAGCTGCTGTCGGCAAACGGCCGGAGAGGGAGAGCCGGGTCTGATAGACCTGCGCCTGATAGATGCCGAGCTTGCGCGGGGTCACCTCCATGATGGCCTGCACGTCCAGCTGTTCCGGCAGCAGGTAGCGGTAGATCTGCTCCTGACGGACGAAGCGCTTGCCCTCCTGCTCGACCGTCACCGAACGGGTATAGGGCTGTACGATAATGGGCCCCATCAGTCGCTGCGGGCCGCTGCTGCTGGCCATGATGCTGTGAATGGCCTGACTGCGGTAAGCCTGACGCTCCCGGTTCAGCTCCATGATGGATTGCACCGGTACCATCAGCAGCAGGCTGAGCAACAGCAGCAGAAAGATCTTGTGGGTGAATATCTGTTTGACCATGACACGTCTCCTTGTTGGATGGAGTGAGTCTGCCGGCCGGACGTGAAGGGGGGATGGGCTTGTGTGAAGTGGTGGTGAAGGGGGATAAAAAAACCGGCATTGCGCCGGTTTCTGGAGGAATTACAGGGTCTTCAGCTTCCCGGGCAATGCGGCCAGCACCTCTTCTTTCGCCTTGAGGGAGGCGAACTGCTTGCCGGGCTTTTGCACCACGGTATGGACGAAGATCAGCTGTTTGCCCGGTTTGCTGGCCCAGCCGACGAACCAGCCAATCTGCTGATCGCGGTTGAGGCTGCCATCCAGCTTCTTCGGGTAGCCCATGCCGGTTTTGCCGTGGATCTGCCAGCCGTCGATCTCGCTCACCTTGAGGATATTGGCGGTGTACTGCAGGGTCTGCGCCGAGACCGGCAGCTTGCCGCTCAGCATCTTGCCGAGGAAGCGAGCCTGCTCCTCCGGACTGATGGCGAGGCTGGAGCTGAGCCAGGCCTGGGTCAGGCCGTCATGCTTGCCCGGATTGCCGGAGAGATCCCGGTTGCCGTAGTCGAAGCGGTCGACGTATTGCTGGAAGCGCTCCATCCCCAGCCATTCGGTGATCTGCTGGGAGAACCAGACCACCGAGTAGGTTTCCCAGCGGCGCGGGGTGGTGGTTTCACGCCAGGCGGGCAGCCAGCCGTCATAGCTCGGTTTGTAAGGCAGTGCCGGATGCTCTTCATCCACCAGATAGCCGCTGTCGTAACCCATCAGCGCGAGCGGGATCTTGAAGGTGGACGCGGGTGGCAGCTGGCTGGAGCAGTCCCCTTCGCTGGAGAGGGTCTGGCCGTTGCCGTCAGCATAGAGAAAGCAGCCGCTGGCGGCGGAGGCAGGCAGGGCTGCGAGCAAACTGGCAGCCAGCAGGCTGGAGAGAAGCAGGCGGGACATAGCATTTCCTTGAGCAAATGGATGAGAGAAAGCGGCAGTCTATAGCCGCTTTGTGTGGGGAGTGTGAAGTTGCAGGGCGGTGACTAGGTGAACGGCAGCCAGAGTTCCGCCAGCGCGCCCCCTTCCGGCCGGTTGCTCAGGGTCAGACGACCGCCATGCTGGTGGGCTACTTCATGGGCGAAGCTGAGCCCCAGACCGCTGCTCTTGCCCTTGTCCGGGCGCGGCAGGGAGTAGAAGCGCTCGAAGATGCGCGGCAGGGCGTAGTCGGGAATGCCGGGGCCGCAGTCGGTGACCCGAAAACAGTAGCCCTCCTCCTGCTGGCTGCCGCTTAGGGTGACCAGCCCGTTGGCGGGAGAGAAGTCGATGGCGTTGTCTAGCAGGTTGCCGATGGCCTGCTCCACCAGCAGTGGATCCCATTTCTGTTTCGGCGCGCTGGCCAGCTCGGCTACCAGTGCCACCTGACGGCGCTGGGCAATAATCTGGCGAGCATCGAGGGTGCGCTTGCCCAGTTTTGCCGGTTCCACCGACTGGCGATCTAGCCCCTGCCCCGACTCCAGCCGCGCCAGTTGCAGCATTCGCTCGATCAGCTGCTGCATGCGGGCGGTTTCCAGATTGATGTTGCCGATAAAGCGTTTGGCAACTTCGGGGGGCGGCGTTTCGGCCAAAATCTCCCCTGCCCCGCGAATGGCGGCCAGCGGGCTCTTCAGCTCGTGGGTCAGGCTGTGCACATAGGCTTCGATGTAGCTTTTGCCATCGAGCTGGTGGCGCATGGTCTCCAGCGAGCGGCCGAGCCGATCCAGCTCGACGGTGTGCAGCCGTGGCAGCGGTGCCACCTCCCCCTTGCTGACCGAGTCGGCGTAGTGCACCAGCTTGCCGATGGCGCGGTTGAGCCACCATACCAGCAGGCTGCCGATCAGCAGTGAGATGAGCAACATCTGGCCGCCGGCCCGCAGCAGCTCCTGTTCCCCCCGCTCGATGGCGGGCATCAGGGTGCGGTTGGGTTTGGCGACGGTGAGGGAGCCGATGATCTCGGCCCCTTCCCTCAGCGGTGCCGCCACATACATGGTCGAGCTGGCGGCATCGTCGGGATCGGTGCGGGTGCTGCGGGCGCCATACTGGCCACGCAGAGTGCGGTAGACATCGTTCCAGCGGGAATAATCCTTGCCCAGATCCGTGCCGTCGGAGTCGTAAATCACCATCCCCTTCTGGTCAGTGACATAGATGCGGTACTCCGCCTGCTGCTTGAGGTGGCCATCGATCATCGCATTGATGGGATTCTGGTTGAGGCGGGCGAAGGCGCTGGCCAACCGCCCGTTCATCATATTGCCCTCTTGCAGATCATCGAGGGCGAGCGGCGCCAGCAGCTGGGTCATGTCGACCAGAGTATCCTCGGTGGCGCTGCGCACCCCGGGTTTTATCTCCTCGACGAAGATCTCCAGTACAAACCAGGCGGCCAGCGCGAAGATCAGCAGCAGGCCGCACAGCAGTTGCAACCCGAGTCTCATGCCAGCTCCAGGCTGTAGCCCAGCCCGCGGTGGGTGAGGATCAGGTTGGCTTCTGGATCATGTTCGCGCAGCTTGGCGCGGATGGTCTTGATGTGGGTATCGACGGTGCGATCAAGACTCTCCTCCGCATCCTGCCACACCAGATCCATCAGCTGCTGGCGGGAGTAGACCCGCCCCGGCGCCTGCATCAGGGTCTTGAGCAGCAGATATTCGTAGCGGGTGAGGGCCAGCGGTTGGCCGCGAAAATGGATGCGGGCCCGTTCCTCATCCAGCACCAGCAGGGCGCTGGGCTGGGGGGCGACGGGCTGGCTGCGGCGCAGGATGACCCGCACCCGGGCACACACTTCCCGTGGCGAGAAGGGTTTGGCCACATAGTCGTCGGCACCGATCTCCAGCCCGATCAGCCGGTCTATCTCCTCGCTGCGGGCGGTGAGGAACATCAGGGGAATATCGGTCAGCGCTCTCACCTGCTTGCAGAGTTCGAAGCCGCTGATGTCGGGCAGCCCCACATCGAGGATCAGGAAGTCGGGTCGCGTCTGTTCCAGTCGTGTCAGCAACTGCTGGCCCAGCATGAACCACTCCACCTCGAACCCGTCGGTCTGCAGGGCGTAAATCAGGGTGTCGGCGATGCTGGCCTCATCCTCCACCAGCCAGATGACTCTCTTTTGCATGGCATCCTCGTCGCAAATTGGCACCCCATTCTGGCATCGAACCAAATCGGATCCTATTTGCTGTTTTATTTTTCCGAAAAAGGGGCTAATATTTCGATGTTCTTTCGAATCGAAACTTAAAAATGACCAAACGTAATACTCAACAACGCCGCCACACCATAGTGACCCTGGTACAAGAGCAGGGTGAAGTGAGCGTCGACGCCCTCGCCAAACACTTTTCTACCTCCGAAGTGACCATCCGTAAAGATCTGGCGGTACTGGAGACCGGCGGTCTGCTGCTGCGCCGTTATGGTGGTGCCGTTCCCTTGCCGAACGAGATGGTGGTCGAGGTCAACCCTGAACAAGTTTCGAACCGAAAGTTAGCCATTGCCCGTGCGGCGGCCGAGCGGCTGCGTGATCACAACCGCGTCATCATCGACAGCGGCAGCACCACCAGCGCCATGATCCCCATGCTGGGCAACAAGCGCGGCCTCATCGTGATGACCAACTCCCTCAATGTGGCCGGTGCCCTGCGCGAGCTGGAAAATGAGCCTACCCTGTTAATGACCGGTGGCACTTGGGACCCTCACTCCGAATCCTTCCAGGGGCAGGTGGCGGAACAGGTGCTGCGCTCCTACGACTTCGACCAGCTCTTTATCGGTGCCGACGGCATCGACCCGGAGCGTGGCACCACCACCTTCAACGAGCTGGTGGGCCTGTCGCGGGTTATGGCAGAGGTATCGCGGGAGGTCATTGTGATGGTCGAATCGGAAAAGATCGGCCGCAAGATCCCCAATCTCGAACTTCCCTGGTCGAGCATCCATACCCTGGTGACCGACGAGGGGCTGGCCAGCGAGGCCAGAGAACAGATTCAAGCCCAGGGGGTGACGCTTATCTGCGCCCCGGTCACTTGCTGACATCGAGCTCTGAACCATCCAACTGACTTTACGATTTGTATCTCAAGGAGAAGTGTATGTGTGGCATCGTCGGGGCTGTCGCCCAACGTGATGTGGCTGAAATTCTGGTAGAGGGCCTGCGCCGTCTGGAGTACCGCGGTTATGACTCAGCCGGTGTGGCCGTGTTCAGCGCCAACCAGCCGTTGCAGCGGGTTCGCCGTCTGGGCAAGGTGGCCGAGCTGGCCAAGGCGCTCGACGAGCAGTCCGTCCACGGCGGTACCGGCATCGCCCATACCCGCTGGGCCACTCACGGCGAGCCCTCCGAACGCAACGCCCACCCCCACGTCTCCGAGCATATCGTGGTGGTGCACAACGGCATCATCGAGAACCACGAAGAGCTGCGGGAAGAGTTGAAGGCGCTGGGCTATGTGTTCAGCTCCGACACCGATACCGAAGTGATTGCCCATCTGGTCCATCACGAGCTGAAGAGCGCCGGTAGCCTGCTGGCCGCCATGCAGACTGCGGTGAAGCAGCTGCGCGGAGCCTACGGTACCGTGGTGATGGACAGCCGCGACGACAGCCGCGTGGTGGTTGCCCGCTCCGGTTCACCGCTGGTGATCGGCCGCGGTATCGGCGAGAACTTTATCGCCTCCGACCAGATGGCGCTGCTGCCGGTGACCCGTCGTTTCATCTTCCTGGAAGAGGGTGATGTGGCCGAAGTGACCCGCCGTGACGTGCATATCTTCGATACCAACGGCAACGCCGTGGTGCGTGAAGAGCAGGAGTCCGAACTCTCCCACGATGCCGGTGACAAGGGTGAATACCGTCACTACATGCTCAAAGAGATCCACGAGCAACCCAAAGCGATCACCAACACCCTGGAAGGGCGTCTGGGCAGCGATCACGTGGTGGTCGAATCGTTCGGCAACGGCGCGCGCGCCATCTTTGACAAGGTCGAGCACGTGCAGATCGTTGCCTGCGGCACCTCCTATCACTCCGGCATGGTGGCTCGCTACTGGTTCGAAGAGATCGCCGGCGTCTCCTGCGATGTGGAGATTGCCTCCGAGTTCCGCTATCGCAAATCGGTAGTGCGTCCCAACAGCCTGCTGGTGACCCTCTCCCAGAGTGGCGAGACCGCCGATACCCTGGCGGCGCTGCGTCTGGCCAAGGAATCCGGCTACATGAGCTCGCTGGCTATCTGCAACGTGCCGGGCTCCTCGCTGGTGCGTGAATCGGATCTGGCCTTTATGACCCGCGCGGGGGCAGAGATTGGTGTGGCCTCCACCAAGGCGTTCACCACCCAGTTGGCTGGCCTGCTGATGCTGGTGGCCTCGGTCGGTCACTGCCGTGGCCACCTTAGCGCGTCCGCCGAGGCTGAACTGGTCAAGGCGCTGCAAGCCCTGCCGCTGCGTATTAAAGAGAGTCTGGCGCTGGCCAAGGATATCGAAACCCTGGCCGAAGAGTTTGCCGACAAGCAGCACAGCCTGTTCCTCGGCCGCGGCAGCCAGTACCCCATCGCCATGGAGGGGGCGCTCAAGCTCAAAGAGATCTCCTACATCCACGCCGAAGCCTACGCCGCTGGCGAGCTGAAGCACGGCCCGCTGGCGCTGATCGATGCCGAGATGCCCATCATTGTGGTGGCGCCGAACAACGATCTGCTGGAGAAGCTCAAGTCCAACGTGGAAGAGGTGCGCGCCCGTGGCGGTATCCTCTACGTGTTCGCCGATGCCGACACCGGCTTCAAGAGCGACGAGACCATGCGGGTCATGAACCTCAACCATGTGGAAGAGGTGATCGCCCCCATCGTCTATACCGTGCCGCTGCAGCTGCTCTCCTACCACGTCGCCCTGATCAAGGGCACTGACGTCGACCAGCCGCGCAACCTGGCAAAATCGGTGACTGTTGAGTAAGTCACTTTTGATCAGTCACTTTCTGAAATGAAAAAGAGCCGCTATTGCGGCTCTTTTTGTTTCGGCTGAGGGGTTACGACAGCCGCAGGTTGGTGATGGTGACCTCATCGAGGGAGGGCACTATGATGCCGCTGGTGATCCCCTTGGCGATGGCCTGGCTGCGGTTCTTCGAGTCGGTCTTGTTGGTCACCTGGGTCAGGTGAAAGTTGACCGTCCGCTCGCTGATGCCGAGGATAGTGGCGATCTCCCAGGAGGTTTTGCCCTCGCTGGCCCAGAACAGGCACTCCTTCTCCCGATCCGACAGTTCGGTCAGGTACTTCATCAGGTCAGGCCGGCTTTTGATCAGTTGCAGCGCGGAGTTGAAGATGTAGCTGGCGCAGAATGACAGCAAGGGAACGTTTTCAAACATCAGATCAGAGTTGGACTTCTCCTTGGTGATGAATGAGAGGATACCGTGCTCCCCCTGCGGGGTGTGGAGCGGGAAGGATACGCCGTTGCGCACCCCGAAATCGGCAGCCAGATTCATCACATCGCGGCTGGCGCTGGGCAGCCAGGGCGAGTCGCAGTCGAGTTTGTTCCAGAAGATAGGCTGGGTCTGTTTCAGCCCCAGATAGACCACCGGATCCTGGGTCAGATACTGGTTTTCGCTGTAGGCGTCAAACCAGCTGGTCGGACAGTTGTTGAACAGTGCCACGTGGGATTTCTGCATGCTGATGGGGAAAATAATCAACAGCCGGAAGTAATCAAAGCCCATTTGATGACTGAAGCGTTCCAGTTGTTGCTGGATATCGCTGGTTTTTGTTGCCTTGGTGAACTTGTCGATATGTTCCCAGATCGCATCGTTGAGCATGACTTTCTCCTTTTTCGATCTCTATCACACTGATCGAAAAGATTTTTTCTCGTTATTTATATTTGTGCGGTGGCTATTGGCGCCACTTATTCCGTGCGTGCTTAAAAATTATCCTGTTTTTGTGCATAAAGGCCAAGAAAATCCTCTCGTTGCCAGTCCGCCCTGCATTTGAGATAATGATAATAGTTATCATTAGTAAGATGTATTTCAATGAACAAATTATGGGGTGTGGCCCTGCTGCCACTGTCAGTCCACTTTGCTGCCATCGGGGATGAGCTGGTTGCTCCCGCCCTCAAGAACAGCATAGCTGCCGGGAAAGCCTCCCAGCAGCGGGTGGAAAAAGCCGCCGATGCCGCCGTTGCCGCACGACTGGAGCTGCAAAATGCCCAGCTGCAACTGCGTGACCTCGAAGCCTACAACCGCTACATGCAATCTCTGGTGGCCGATCAGCAAAATGAGCTGGGTAAATTGAGCCAGCAGCTGGAAGCGGTGCAAGAGACCCGTCAGGGCTTGATCCCGCTGATGTTGCAGATGCAGGCAGATCTGGAACAGCTGGTGCAAAATGACATTCCGCTGCGCAAGGAAGATCGGCTGGCGCGGGTTGAACAGTTGAAAGCGACCCTGGCTCGCGCAGACGTTAGCGAGGCAGAGAAATTCCGTCAGCTGCTGCAGGCCTATCAGATTGAAGCCGAGTACGGCAGCCGGATGGACAGCTATTCCGCCGAGCTGGAGCTGGATGGTGCTCCGCGTCGGGTCGATGTGCTGGCGCTGGGTCGGGTCTCCCTGCTGGCGATGACGGCCGATCGCAGTCAGGCATGGCGCTGGTCTGCCGAGTCTAAGCAGTGGCAAGCCCTCGATAGCCAGTGGCTCTCCCCCATCGCCGAGGCGATGGATGTGGCCGCCGACAAGAAAGTTCCCCAGTTGCTCAATGTCCCCCTCTCTGTCAGCCGCAGTCAGGAGGCCCAATCATGAGAGTCACCATGAAGTGGTTCCCCCTCCTTATTGCCCTCTCCTGCGGTACCAACGCCGCTGTCGCCGATGAGTGGCAGCAGCAGGAACAGGCTCGTGAACAGCAGGCTCAGCAAGATCTGGCGACCGTTGCCAAGGAGCTCGGCACTGCCCGCGCCAGACTGGCCGAGGCCCAGCGCCTGAGCAAGGAGCTGGCTGGCAAGTTCGCCAGCAACGAGAAGCAGCTGGTCGAGCTTAACGCCCAGTGGGAGCAAGCCTCCGGCGACATGAACGAGATCTTCGCGGTCACCCGTCAAGGCGCCAGCGATGCGGTCAAGCTGCTGAGTGAATCCGCCGTCGAGGGCCAGTACCCGGAGCGTCTCGCCCCGCTGAAAGCCATGGCACAGGATAAACAGGTGCCGGATCGTGCCGCTCTCGCCCTGCTGCCCGCCACGCTGCTGCAGGAGATCCGCGAATCTGGCCGGATTGCCCAGTTCAACGGCAAGGTGCTCGATGCCCAGGGGGCTGCCAGCGAGCAGTCGCTGACCCGGGTTGGCAGTTTTGCCCTGCTGGGGAGCGAAGGCTTCCTGCAACCGACCGCCGAAGGCTTGAGCCCGGTACTGGGTCTGCCCGGTAGCGTGCTCTCTGCCGTTGCGGCTTATCAGGGTCAGGAAGGGGAAGCGCTGCCGCTGGATCCTTCGCATGGCACTCTGCTGGCGATGCTGGCACAGGCGCCCACCTTCTGGCAGCAGGTACAACAAGGTGGTCAGGTCGGCGCCATTATCGTGCTGTTGGCCGCCATCGGTTTGGGTATCGCTGCGGTACGGCTGTGGAGCCTCTCCCGCGAACTGGGTCGGGTGCGCCGCCAGCTCAAGAGCGGCGAGTATCACGCCGACAACGCCCTCGGCAGGGTGCTGACGGTGGCAGACAAACACCCTGAGCTGAGCATGGAGACCCTCGAACTGCGTCTTGATGAGGCAATCCTGCAGGAGACTCCTCGCATGGAGCGCGGCATCGGCATGGTCAAGGTAATCGCGGCCATTGCCCCCATGCTGGGTCTGCTCGGTACCGTGACCGGGATGATCGGCACCTTCCAGGCCATCACCCAGTTTGGCACCGGCGATCCCAAGATCATGGCGGGCGGTATCTCCATGGCGCTGGTTACCACGGTACAGGGTCTGGTTGCGGCCATTCCGCTGATCTTGGCCCACAGCCTGCTGCAATCGCGCTTCACCGAGCTCTCCAATGTGCTGGAGCAGCAGGTAGCCGGCATTCTGGCCGAGCGCGCCGAGAGCAATAACGGCGGGATGGAGCGAGCAGCATGATGCTCGACATCTGGCAACAGCTGCAGAGTTTCATGGGCCGTGGCGGCCCTGTGCTCTGGGTCATTCTGGCCCTGCTGGTGCTGATGTGGATTTTGATGATCGAGCGGCTGCTCTACCTCAATCTGGGTTTTGGCCCCTTGCAGCAACAGCTGCTCGGCCGCTGGCAGGCCCGCAGCGAGCGCCACAGTTGGCACGCCCGGGCGATCCGCAGCCGCTGGCTGGCGCAGGCAGAGCTGGAACTGAACCGTCATCTGATCTTCATCCGCACCCTGGTGGTGCTCTGTCCCATGCTGGGGTTGCTGGGCACAGTGACCGGCATGATCGGCGTATTCGATGCGTTGGCTGCGGCCAACCGCTTTAACCCGGAGAGCATGGCGGGCGGGATCTCCCGCGCCACTATCCCCACCATGGCGGGCATGGTGGTGGCGCTCTCCGGCGTGTTGTTACTCAGTCGGCTCGAGAGTCAGGCCAAGCGTGCGCTGGCCAAGACCCGGGACGGCCTGCGAGAAGAGAAGGTAATGCAATGAGACGGCAATCCAAACGCCAGCGTGACGAAGTGCAGATCGACATGACTCCCATGCTGGATATCGTGTTCATCATGCTGATCTTCTTTATTGTCACCACCTCCTTCGTGCGCGAAGCCGGGCTCGAGGTGCACAGACCCCAGGCCAGTCAGGCCAAGGCGCAGAAATCCTCCAGCATCATGCTGGCGATCGGGGCTCAGGGTCAGATCTTCCTCGACCGCAAGCAGATCGATGTGGAGCGGGTACAGGCCACCATCGCCCGTCTGCTGGCGGAGCAGCCCGATGCCAGCCTGGTGATCCAGGCCGACGAGCGGGTACCCCATGGCAAGGTGGTGCGGGTGATGGATGAGGCCAAGGCGGCGGGTATCGCCAATATCGCCGTGGCGGTGGCGCCGAAATGAAATACAAGCTGATGAGCCTGGGGCTGGGGATTGCCCTCAGTCTGGGCATCCTGCTGTTTATTGCCACGCTGGTTGAACCGCTCCGGGGCGAGAAGGTGGCGAGCGAACAGAAGCCCATCGTCATCAATATGCAGAACGAGGTGACCGAGGTGCAGGTACGCGAGCGTCCAGTGCCGCAGGAGCCCGAGCCTCTGCCAGAGCCTCCCGCGGCATTGGCCTCGACACCGCTGCCGATGCCTGCCGCGGCCCCCTTGGCGGCCGTTGAGCCGAGTCTGGATCTGGTTTCCAGCCTCAGCGCGGTGCAGGTCTATGCCCCCGGAGTGGCGACCAGTACCGCACCGGTATTGAGTGGCAACTACCACGGCCAGCAGCAGGGAGCGGGTATCGGCGCAGGTGACATGCTGATGCCGCTGCAACGGATCGAGCCGGTCTACCCCTATCGTGCCCAGCAGTCAGGGATCGAAGGATTCGTCACCCTGCGCTTTAGCGTGAATGCCGAAGGTGGCGTGCAGGATGTGGAAGTGGTCGAGGCCAAGCCCAAGCGTCAGTTCGAGCGGGCGGCCATTCAGGCGATCAACAAGTGGCGCTATCAGCCGAGACCGGGCGCCACCGACAAGCTGGTGCAAGTCATCACGCTCAAATTCAAACTGGAGTCATAACTATGTTGCGGATCTGGATCTGTCTGCTGGCCCTGGTTGGCCAAGCCTGTCTGGCGATGGAGGTCAGCCCTCACTTCTCCCGTCAGCTTGAACCCGTGATGAGGCTCTATCAGTCTGGTCAGTGGCAACAGGCCCAGAGCAAGGCATCCGGCCTCAAGCCAAATAGCGATGCCGAGCGTGCCTGGCTGGCGCAGTTGCAAGCCTCGCTGGCGGCCAATCTGCAACAGACCGCCCAAGCGAGCCGCTACGTCGAACAGGCCCTTTCCTATAAAGAGTGGCCCGAGCAACAACAGCTTCAGCTGCTGCGACTGCGCGGCGATATTCAGGCCCAGCAATCCAACTGGTCTGGTGCCATCGCCAGCTACAAGGCGGCACTGGCGCTCAAGCAAGACGATGCACTGCGCCTGCGTCTGGCTGGCCTCTATTACCACAACAAACAGTACGGTGACGCCGCCAGCCAGAGCGAACAGTTGTTGAAGAAGGGTTGGCAGAAACAGGCCGCCATCATTCGTCTCTCCGCCCTCACCGCCCAGCAACGTTATGGCGTGGCGGCCGATCAGGCGGCCGAGCTGATCCGTCATGAGCCGACAGAGAGTAAGTGGTGGCAACAGGCGGTATCGCTCAACCTCTCCGCCAAACGTGGGGATCAGGCGTTGGCATTGCTGCAAACTGCCATCGACAGAAAACTGATAGATGATGCGTCTGCCCGCAATCAGCTGATCCGCCTCTATGCCTGGCAAGGGCTGCCTTATCGTGGTGCCCGTCTGCTGGAAGCGGCCATGGCCAAGGGACAGATGAAGCAAAGTGCTGAAAACCGCCAACTGCTTGCCCAATTGTGGGAAGGTGCCCGGGAGTGGTCACAAGCAGTTGATAGCTGGCAGCAGCTGGCCAGCCAACATGGTCAGTCCAAAGCCGCCATGCGCGCCGCCGAACTGCTGCTGCAACAGGGCAAGACTGATGCTGCCATGACCCAGCTCGCTGCCATCAAGTCGGTGAAGGGCGAGCAAGGCAATCGCGCCAAAGCGTTGCTGGTGCAGGCACACCTTAATAAGGAGCAGTATGCCCAGGCGCTGGAACTGGCCCGTGAGCTGCAGCAACAGGATAACTGGCAGCAGAAGGCAACCAGCTGGGTCAACTATATCCGGGCACAAAGCGAAGAATTGAGCAAAAAAGCGGCGTAAAAGAGATGCCAAGGGGTTGTTTTGGGGCGTTCAGTTCGCTTTTTCAGCAAACGAACGCATTTTTGCAAAAAGCCCTTGTCATCCCGGCGCGGCTCCCTATAATGCGCCCCTACCAGCACGGCGGAACACGCCAAGCTGATGAGCCAGCTTCCTAGCGAAGTGGGCGTCGAAAGAAAAGCGAAAACAATCGCTTGACTTTCGAAGTGAGGAGCGTAATATGCGCCTCCTCAGCGCGACAAGCGTGACGCTCTTTAACAATTTGAATCAAGCAATCTGTGTGGGCACTCACAGCATCGAGCATCAAAAAC
>NZ_JAAKTL010000011.1:0-149349 GCF_049174415.1 Aeromonas sp. 601039 | reverse complement strand
ACCACAATAATGGGATACCGCCAGCAAAAGCCGAAGATCGGCCTAACCAAGTGTCCGGATTTAGTTGACCACTACATTAAAAACCTATTTGCTAAGCGGTGGCCACTACCTCGGGATCTGTGGGGGTGCCTTTGTGGCATCTACCGGCTGGTCTGAAGAAGAGGGCTTTGTGCCGGCGCTGGGCCTTGTCCCTGCCACATCCGATGATTATGACGGCGACTTTAGCGCCAGGATCTTCCCGATCACCTGGCTTGGCGAAGCGCGCCAGATGTATTACCAGGCCGGTCCGCAATTTACGCCAGTGCCAAGCCCAGAGCAGGTCAAGGTCGTCGCCCATTTTCAAAACCATCATATTGCCGCGCTGATCAGCTCATATGGCAAAGGCAAGGTGGCGGTTTCCGGGCCACACCCCGAAGCCCCCGAATCATGGAAAGCGAACGCGGTGGGCGGTGACAAGATGGAGTCGAATATTCATCTGGCTGCAGGACTCGTTAACGAGTTGCTCTCCGAAGAGCCCGTCACCGATTCGAAGTAGGCGCGTCCCTACGCCCCTGGATGTGACCCCATTGCTCGGCCCGGAAGTCAGGCCATCCAATCGGCCGCAATCCATAAAAAACCACCGGCCTGCAAAAGGTCGGTGGTTTTTTATCGGTGGTAGATAACGGGTAGCCGATACGAAGGGTTCGCTACCTCAACTTTCGCCCGGGAACGAGCACTACTCTTCCTGCTCCTCCGGTTGTCTCTCCCCACCCCGCAACTGTTGCAGCTCATCGACTCGGGCTTGCCACTTCTCTTGGGCTTTTTTGCGCTCCTGAAGCTGGAACTCTTCGCGCATGGTGTCGATGTTAAGGTCAAGTGTTTCCATCAGAGTGTCTCCTTTGTATGACCGCTTAAAGACTGGCTGACGGCGCATTGGCCAACCTGCTCCCCTATTCAGACACCACTCATCCCCCAAACGCCCAACTAAATAATCGATTGAATATGCAACATTCAATCTAAAAAACTATTCATTCTGCACGGTGACACGCTGTAGCAGCGGCTGCCGCCCCGTTACGCGAAACGCAACGAGGCCCACGTCCCCCGCCAAAAAGGTGATAAAGGCATACGCAGTAACCCGGTTTGGCGTAGTCCCATGCTGGAGCAGATCTCATCGCCGAACCGGATTATCTGGCACTGCGCCGAAATGGCGTTAAGCAGTGCTACTACCATTTTCAAAGGCAGGCAGCGCAGTTGCCCAACCGGCGAAACCAATAAAAAGACCCCCTATTGCCCAGCGGTAAGAGGGGGTCTTTTGTTTGAGCCGCCGGCTAGCCGGCTATTGCCTCACGCTATCAGGCCAGCGAGACAAAGATCCCGGCCAGGGTGGCGCTCATCAGGTTGGCGAGGGTCGCCGCCAACACCGCCTTGAAGCCCATATTGGCCACATCGTGACGGCGCTCCGGCGCCATGGTGCCGATGGAGCCAAGCTGCACCGCAATGGAGCCCAAGTTGGCAAAACCGCACAGCGCGAAGGTGATGATGATCTGGGTGTGGGCGCTCAGGCCCTCCTTGATGTTGGCAAAGTCCAGATAGGCGACGAACTCGTTCATGATCACCTTCTGACCAATAAGCGATCCTGCCGCCATCATCTCGCTGGCGGGCACCCCAATCAGCCAGGCCACCGGGGCAAACAGATAGCCAAGCAGCTGCTGCAGGGAGAGATCGGCCCAGCCGAACCACTCGCCGACGGTGGTGAGACCGGCGTTGATCATGGTGATGACGCTGACAAAGGCGAGCAGGATGGTGCCGATGGCCACCGCGATCTTCATGCCGCCCATGGCGCCGCCCGCCAGTGCGTCGATGGCGTTGCTGTAGTCGCTCTTGTCGAGGGTGATCTCGGTCTGATCGCTCACCTGCTGCTGCTCCGGCACCAGCAGTTTGGCCATCAGGAGGCCACCCGGCGCCGCCATAAAGGAGGCGGCAATCAGGTATTTAAGATCCACACCCAGACCGGCGTAACCGCCCAGCACCGAGCCCGCCACCGAAGCCATGCCACAGGTCATCACCGCAAAGAGTTCAGAGCGGGTCATACCAGCGAGGAAGGGACGGATCAGCAGCGGCGACTCCCCTTGCGAGAGGAAGATATTGCCGGTAGCAACCAGCGACTCGGCGCGGCTGGTGCCTAGCAGGCGGTGAATGGCACCGCCCAGAACCCGGATCACCCACTGCATGATGCCGAAGTGGTAGAGCACGGCGATCAGCGCGCTGATAAAGATCACCAGCGGCAGCACCCGCACGGCGAAGATAAAGCCGTTGCTGGCCAGATCGCCAAACACGAAACGAATGCCGCTGTCGGCGAAGCCGAGCAGGGCGGAGACGCCATTGCTCATGGCACCGAGCATGATTTGTCCGGGGGGGAAATAGAGCACCAGGGCAGCAAAACCGGTTTGCAGGGCGAGCGCACCCAGCACGGTTCGCCAACGGATGGCTCGGCGGTTTTCACTCGCCAGCCAGGCGATAAACATCAGGGCCAGCATACCGACCAGACTCAATAACAGTGTCATCTTGCACCTATGAAGAGAGGAGTTTCATATGGCAAGTCTGCAGACAGGCGTCGCGGGCGATCCGGCGGGAGAGGTGCCGACCCACGCGACACGCAGACCACAAACCTACAGGTTAGTGGCGGGTCCCATCCTGGGGTCATTCACGTTCCGGGTGACAGCATGTATCGGGTGACGCCAGCGCCGTCGCAGGGGGAGATGCGGCCGGGTGGCAGGTCGGGCGGCGATGGTACAGTGATCATCGTCACAGAAAAAGCGGTAAAACGATTGGCCGGAGTAACTTTTTCAACTTGTTCACACAACGAAACAGGGCCAGCGTGAAGCTGGCCCTGTTTCAATCCGTACTTGAGCGTTCAGACGATTACTTGAGGCGCTTGCCGCTCGCATCCACCACCTGCTCGCCATCTTCCTTGGCGAAGGCCCCTTTTTGCTGATCGGGCAGAATATCGAGCACCACTTCCGACGGGCGGCACAGCTTGGTGCCAAGCGGCGTGACCACGATGGGGCGGTTGATGAGGATGGGGTGAGCCAGCATGGCATCGATCAGTTCATCATCGCTGAAACGATCTTCCGCCAGCCCGAGCGCCTCGTAGGGGGGCACGTTCTTGCGCAGCAGATCGCGCACCGGCATGGCCATGGCGGCGATCAGCGCCACCAGCTGGTCACGGGAGGGGGGCGTCTCCAGATAGTGGATCACGGTGGGTTCCACGCCACTGTTGCGGATCAGCTCCAGGGTGTTGCGGGAGGTACCACATTCCGGATTGTGATAGATGGTGATTGCACTCATTTGCGTGTCTCTCATTAATCAAGTGAATAGAAAATGGATAGCATCAGTTCGCGGCCAGCTGTTAACGGCTGTCAGTTAGCGGCTTAGCCCCGCTTCGTACCAGGGTTTGCTGGCGTTAACCACCCGCACCACCAGCAGCATGACCGGCACCTCGATCAGTACCCCGACCACGGTGGCGAGCGCCGCGCCGGAGTGAAAGCCGAACAGGCTGATGGCGGCGGCCACCGCCAGCTCGAAGAAATTGGAGGCGCCGATCAGGGCGGAAGGACAGGCGACCGAGTGCTTCTCCCCCACCTTGCGGTTGAGCCAGTAAGCCAGCCCGGAGTTGAACAGCACCTGGATCAGAATGGGTACCGCCAACAGGGCGATAACCAGCGGCTGCTCAATGATGGCGTTGCCTTGAAAGGCAAACAGCAGCACCAGAGTGAGCAGCAGGGCCGCCACCGACCAGGGCTGGATGCGGGTCATGACGCCGTCAAAATGGGCCTCTCCCTTTTTCAGCAAGGCCTTGCGCAGCAGCTGGGCGATGATCACCGGGATGACGATATAGAGCACCACAGAGGTGAGCAGGGTATCCCACGGCACTATGATGCTGGAGACCCCGAGCAGCAGCGCCACCAGAGGGGCAAAGGCAAACACCATGATGAGGTCGTTCACCGCCACCTGCGACAGGGTGAAGTAGGGATCGCCGTTGGTGAGGCGACTCCAGACAAACACCATGGCGGTGCAGGGAGCCGCCGCCAGCAGGATCAGACCCGCTACGTAACTGTCGAGTTGATCCGCCGGCAGCCAGTCAGCAAACAGCACGCGGATAAAGAGCCAGCCGAGGAAGGCCATGGAGAAGGGCTTGACCAGCCAGTTGATAAAGAGGGTGACCCCAATCCCCTTCATGTGGCCCTTCACCTGATGCAGGGCGCCAAAGTCGATCTTGAGCAGCATGGGGATGATCATCACCCAGATCAGCAGCCCCACCGGCAGGTTGACCTTGGCCACCTCCATGGCACCGATCGCCTTGAAGAGATCCGGCAACCCCTGCCCAAGCCCAATCCCCACCAGAATGCAGAGGGCGACCCAGGCGGTCAGATAACGTTCAAAAAAGCCGATGGCAGGCACGGCCTTGGCATCACATGTTGCAGACATCACAGCTCCCGATGCGGCGCAATTCCGCATCTTCTATTGGTTCAAAACACGGGTTTATAACAAGTAACGGCATATTCAAACCGCCCCGGCAGCAGACCGGGACAGCGACTCAATGGTGCTGGCAGAGGCGGCGCAGGGCATCGGGCCCCACCGGCTCCTCGGCGAGCAACGGCACCACGGCGTAGCGGCTGGCATGTTGCTGCTCGACCGCCTCGATATGGGGCAACTGGCGCTCGGCCCGCAGTTGCAGCAGCGGTGAGCTGACCGCAGCTTGCTGCAAGCTGTGGTTGATGAGCCAGCCCCAGGGCTCGATGCCAGCCCGGCGCAGATCGGCCTGCAGATTGGTCGCCTCCTGCACTGGCGTCGGCTCGGGCAACGTCACAATCAACACCTTGGTCTGTTTGGGATCCTGCAACTGCATCATGGGGGTGGTGAAGTGCAGCCCCTTGTTTCCCATCTGGCGAGCGATCTCCCTGTGGTAGGCGCCGGTGGCGTCAAGCAGCAGCAGGGTGTGGCCGGTGGGGGCAGTATCCATCACCACGAAGCGCTTGCCCGCCTCGCGAATGATGCGCGAGAAGGCCTGAAACACGGCAATCTCCTCGGTACAGGGGGAGCGCAAGTCCTCCTCCAGCAGTGCCCTCCCCTGCTCGTCCAGGGCTGCTCCCTTGGTGGCCAGCACCTGGGCGCGGTAACGCTCGGTCTCGGCGTGGGGGTCGATGCGGCTCACCTCCAGATGATGCAGGCTACCTGCCAGGGTCTCGCTCAGGTGCGCGGCGGGATCCGAGGTGGTGAGGTGCACAGGCAAGCCGCGGCTCGCCAGCTCCACCGCCACGGCGGCCGCAAGCGTAGTCTTGCCCACCCCGCCCTTTCCCATCAGCATGATGAGGCCGTGACCGTCGGCGGCCAGCTCGTCCACCAACGAACTCAACTCGGGCTGGGCTGGCAGATGGGCTGACGTTGCCAGTGATACCTGCTCACCAGCATCTTGTGGTTGCAGCAGCTGGCGCAAACTGTCGACCCCCACCAGATTGGTGGCCAGCAGCGGGATATGATCCTGCGCCAGCGCCTTTATCCCCTGCGGCATCTGGGCGAGAGCCTGTTGCTCGCGCTGCCAGAGCGCCATTGCCAGCGGATCTCCGGCAAGGGCGCCTTCGGGGAAGAGGCCATTGATCACCAGTTGCTGATTCAGCAAGCCTATGGCGGCCAGCTCCTCGTGGGTGCGGGCCACTTCCCGCAGAGTGGATTGTTGGGCGCGCGCCACCAGCACCAGCCGGGTACGGGCAGCATCCGCCAGGGCGGCGACCGCCTCGCCATACTGGCTGCGCTGCTTCTCCAGCCCCGCCAGCGGGCCAAGGCAGGAGGCATCCCCCTTGCCCTGCTCCAGAAACTCGCTCCAGGCGCCCGGCAGTTGCAGCAGCCGGATGGTGTGGCCGGTTGGGGCCGTATCAAAGACGATGTGGTCATACTCGGCCAGCAGTGTTTGGTCGGTCAGCAGGGCGGTGAATTCGTCAAAGGCGGCGATCTCGGTGGTGCAGGCGCCGGAAAGCTGCTCCTCGATGCTGCGTACCACGCTCTCGGGCAACTTGCCGCGCACCGGCCCGACGATCCGCTCCCGATAGGCTTTGGCCGCTGCGGGGGGATCTATCTCCAGCGCCGACAAACCGGGCACAGCGGCGATGGTGGTGACGCGATTGCCGATCTCGGTGGCAAACACCTGCCCCACGTTGGAGGCAGGATCTGTGCTCACCAACAGCACCCGCTTGCCAATATCACACAGCGCCACCGCACTGGCGCAGGCCAGCGAGGTCTTGCCCACCCCGCCCTTGCCGGTGAAGAAGAGAAACGGCGGTGGATTGGTCAGAAAATGGTACATAGCCTCTCCCGAATGGCGCGTCACGACTCAGCAGCAACCGCTGCCAGAGCAACAGCCGCCTTTGACGATCCCCTTGATGGCCGCTTGCGGCGCAGGCAGCCCGGCATAACGGGCCAGCTCGCTGCGGCTCGGATAACGGCCGGTCAACACCACCTGTCCCTCCACCAGCACCAGCGGCAACCCCTCCTCCCCGGCGTGGGTCAGAAAAGCGCTGACGGCAGGTGTCTCGGCAAACTGCATCGGCTGCTGGGCCAGATTGAAACGCTCGATGGCAACTCCCTGCTCCTTGGCCCAGGCAAGGTCGGCTGCGAAGGTGACCAGTGCCTGATCAACCTCGGTACCGCAGACACCGCTGGAGCAGCAGAGGGCGGGATCAAAAATCTGAATGGAGGACATGGCATTACTCCTTGTTGCAGCAGGGCTGCGCAGGCAGAACATGGGGGGAGCAGGCTGACTCGGCACGCATCACGCCGCACGCCTCGGGATGACCGGCGCAGCACTCCTCGGTGAGGTAGGCAATAACATCCAGCATCAGGGGAATATTGGCGCGGTAGCGCAGAAAGCGCCCCTCCTGCTCCACCGACAGCAGACCGGTGTTGAGCATCGCCTTGAGGTGAAACGAGAGGGTATTGGGGGCAATATCGAGCTCGCTGGCCAGTTCACCGGCGACCCGCCCCTCCAGCCCGGCCTTCACCAGCAGCCGCCATACATCGAGCCGGATTCCGGATGCCAGCGATTCAAAGACCTTGGTGGCCATCTCTTTGTTCATCTTCACTCCCCTTGGTGCGATCTTTCATTTCAACTATACAAGAATTATTGAAATGTTCAAGATACGTACCGAAGCGAAAATACGAGGTTCTGGTCTCAAACCGGGAAGACAGGAGAATCGACGAGTGAACAACCGTTGCGGACGAGCACACAGGGCTCATCTCAGATAAACAGACGCCCTCCAGACGGAGGGCGTATCAGACAGTCAGAGCTGTCGGGGCAATCAGACAAACGCGTGCCTTATTTGGCAGCTGGCACAGCGTTAAAGGTGAGCAGGGCTGCCTTGTTGGCATCGCTCAGAGTCAGCAGGTTGCCGTTGATGGAGTAGGTTGCCACCTTCTCCAGCTTTTGCAGGAACTCGGTCTCTTTGTTCATGGCGTCGCCGATGCACATCATGCGAGTGGAGCCCATGGCGCCCAGCGTCAAGACACCGTCACCCTGCTTGGTGATACCGCCAAAATAGCGGTTGCAGCCGCCCTTGCCCGCCACCTTGCCGTCGACCACTTGCAGGGTGAAGGTATCGCCGGTGGCGCCTTGCAGCTGCCAGCTGGATGCTTGCAGTTGAGCCATGCTGGAACCTGTTGCCATTGCGCAGCCTCCCAGTGCCAGCGCGGCCAGCAGAGTCAGTTTCTTGTTCATGGATTCACCTCTTAATGATTAGAGCCATCAATACGGCAGCCTGTTTAACATGGCTGACGCACATGCCAAAGGATTTTATTGTGATCTCCCTTCACTTTACTACCAGCTGGCATGTGCCATGCTTAGGCTCAGTTCCGGACCCAGGGAGGGGAAACGAATGGTCAAATCGCTCATCATCACACTGCTTGCAACCTGCGCCAGCATGGCTGTTCAGGCCGCCGACTGGGCAGTGGTTCAGCCGCAATCCAACCCGTCTCTCTATGTCAAAAGTTACTCGGGTGTGTTGCTCAATGGCCATAGCCATCACAGCGACAGTTTTGATCTCTGGCTGGTCAATAGCGGCTATCAATATCCGGTGGTGGATGATGTTACCCTCTTTATGGAAGCGGGCCCGGCGGTGGCGGATCAGAATCGCACATCCGGTTTCAATATGAGTTCGGGGGTACGCTACCAGCTCTCTCCGGCATTCAATATCGGCAGCCAGATCAAGCATCTCGATCTCAACAAGGCCAGCACCCTGCTGGAGCTCAACTCCAGCCTGCTGCTGACCCCCAGACTCTCCCTCACCGCCAACTACGGCGTCAGCGCCATCACTGCCGATCAGGCGCTGAGTCTGGGGGTCGGCTTCAACTTCTGATGATCACAACAGCGGCGTGGCGCTCACCACCACGCCGTTGCGATCCGCATAGACGTAATCCCCCTCGTGGATGGTCACACCAGCAAAGCTGACCACAGCCCCCAGCTCTCCCAATCCCCGCTTCTCGGTCTTGACCGGACAGGCCGCCAGCGCCTTGACCCCGAGCGCCAATGTCGCCAGGGTGCCCACATCCCGCGCCGCGCCGTGGATCAGGATCCCCTCCCACCCCTGTTCCACCGCCTTGACCGCCAGTTGATCGCCCAGCAGCGCACGGCGCAGCGAGCCGCCGCCGTCGATCACCATCACCTTGCCGTGACCGGGGCGGGTTACCAGATCCCGCACCAGACTGTTGTCTTCATAACAGGAGAGCGTTACGGCGCGACCATAAAAGAGGGCCTTGCCGCCAAAATCCTGGAACACCGGGTCGGCCACTTGCAGCAAGTCGCCGTGTTGATCGCAGAGGTCGGGCAGGAGATCCAGCATGATTTGATTCCTTTCAGATGCATGAAAGTGTTCATTCTTTCATCAGGCAAGGTTTCTGGCAATCCAGAAGGATTCAATATTGCCCAGACAAACTGCTGATTTATCCGTCAATACCGGCACCAGCCAGAGCTGGCCATCCTCCACCCAGTAGAGAGCATTCTGGCCAAAACGGGCAGCCAGCTGACGGGCTTGTGGCAGAGATAGCGCCACCGCCAGCGATGACTCCTGCCAGCGTTCGTCCGGGTCAGATCCCCAAAATGGCCCCACCACGGGCACCTGCAAATCCACGGTCAGATGGCGCCACATCGCCCGTTCCCGCCGCATATTGCGTCGTTCTGTGACCCACTGGCTGGCCGGATTCCAGGCTGTGATGATGGCAAAAGCAGACCACTCTGGTGGCTCAAATGGCGCGATAAAGCAGATTTTCTTGTAGTTTTCCCACAAATTCATGTCAATCACATGTTACATTCCATTACATTTTGTAGGGGCGAAAACCCGGTTCAGGCCAAGTATGATGCAGCTGTCCCAGGGTTTGACCTATATCAAATCAGAGTTAAAAAGTTGCTATCTGACGGCAAAGAGTGTTGTTATGCTCCTGTTAACTGATAAAATGCGGCCACTTTCGTAATGGACGACCTTTCCAGGCTCTGCTCGACCAGACTTGTCGGGAACCTATAAGTGGCACAGGGATACTTGCCGGTACTGATGCCTAATTCGCGATATTCCGACCTGACTCTCATACCCAGGATGACGTAATAAATTTTCAGGATCAGTCAGGAAATCGGTTTGAAACGCCAAAGAGTGTTAAATTTAAGATAATTAACTGATAAGAATCTGGGAATACTCATGCAAACACCACACATTCTGATCGTCGAAGACGAGCTGGTCACACGCAATACCCTGAAAAGCATTTTTGAAGCCGAAGGCTACATCGTGCTCGAAGCCAACAACGGCGACGAAATGCACCAGGCCCTCACTTCCCACACCATCAATCTGGTGATCATGGACATCAACCTGCCGGGCAAGAACGGCCTGCTGCTGGCCCGTGAGCTGCGTGAGAACGACAACATCGCCCTGATGTTCCTGACCGGTCGTGACAACGAGGTTGACAAGATCCTGGGTCTGGAGATCGGCGCCGATGATTACATCACCAAGCCGTTCAACCCGCGCGAACTGACCATCCGTGCCCGCAACCTGCTGAGCCGCACCATGAACGTGGCTGCCGGTGGCGAAGAGAAGAAACTGGTTGAGCGCTACCTGTTCAACGGCTGGGCGCTGGATATCAACAGCCGCGCACTGGTCAGCCCCACTGGTGACATGTTCAAGCTGCCGCGCTCCGAATTCCGCGCCATGCTGCACTTCTGCGAAAACCCGGGCCAGATCCAGACCCGTGCCGAGCTGCTGAAGAAGATGACCGGCCGCGAGCTCAAGCCCCACGACCGTACCGTCGATGTGACCATCCGTCGCATTCGCAAGCACTTCGAAAGCGTTAACGATACTCCGGAGATCATCGCCACCATCCACGGCGAAGGCTACCGTTTCTGTGGTGAGCTGGAGCAGGAATAAGCTCCCGCTACGCTGTTGATCTGAAAAGGCGCCTCGGGCGCCTTTTCTGTCTCTGCGATTTGCCTTAAAAGCTGAGAAACGGTGAGCGTGACGTCGAACGGCGCACAAGACAGATGAAAAACAAAAAGCCCACTCGCAGGAGTGGGCTTTTTGTTTTGAAGCTGGAGCGGGCAGCGGGAATCGAACCCGCATCATCAGCTTGGAAGGCTGAGGTAATAGCCATTATACGATGCCCGCCTGGCATCTGAAATTTGGAGCGGGTGATGGGAATCGAACCCACGTATGCAGCTTGGGAAGCTACCGTTCTACCATTGAACTACACCCGCGTCAGGGCTCCTACTATATGCATTTTGCCGCCGAGCGCAATGGCGCCTTTGCCACTTTTTTCAATAAATCAATCTGTTCGGACAAGGATTGAACAGACGGTTGCTTTTTCAATCAAACATTTTCAACACAGATAATTTACAAGGTTGCCAAGGCCAAACGGCAAGGATAGTCTTGCGCCACTCGACGCGAGGATGGTGGTAATGGATAAAAAAACGCAAAAACGTCTCTATGGCTGGTTGCGCAAGCAATCGAGTCACGGTCGCCGCTGGATCACGATATCCATCGCTTTTGGCCTTGGCCAAGGCATTCTGATGGTGGCGCAAGCCTGGCTGCTGGCGACCCTGTTGCACGGCTTTATCATCGAAGGCTCAACACCTGAGCAATCCATCACGCTCTTTATTACCCTGCTGCTGGTGACGCTTGGCAAGGCAGCTCTGGCCTATGGCCGCGAAGTGGCCAGTTTCAAGGCGGGCAGCGCGGTGCGCCAAACCATCCGCCAGCTGGTACTCACTCGTTTGAGTCGCCTCGGCCCTGCCTATATCCAGCGCCGTCCGGCCGGTAGCTGGGCCAGCCTGTTGCTGGAACAGATTGAAAACATGCAGGATTTCTTCTCCCGCTATCTGCCGCAGATGGCCATCGCCGTCTTTATTCCGGTGGTCATTCTGGTGGCTGTATTCCCGGTCAACTGGGCGGCAGGTCTGATCCTGCTGGGCACTGCGCCCCTCATCCCCATCTTTATGATCCTGGTGGGTGTGGGCGCCGCCGATGCCAACCGCCGCAATTTTCAGGCGCTGGCCCGTCTCTCCGGCCATTTCCTCGATCGCCTGAAGGGGCTGCGTACCCTGCAACTCTTTATGCGTACCCAGGCAGAAGGTGACGCCATTCGCGACGCCTCGGAAGATTTTCGCGAGCGCACCATGGAAGTGCTGCGCCTGGCGTTTTTGAGCACCGCCGTGCTGGAGTTCTTCGCCGCTATTTCAGTGGCGCTGGTCGCCGTCTACTTCGGCTTCTCTTATATCGACCATCTGAACTTTGGTAGCTATGGGGTCAAGGTCACCCTCTTTACCGGCCTGTTCGTGCTGTTTCTCGCCCCCGAGTTCTACGCCCCGCTGCGGGAACTGGGTGCCCACTACCACGCCAAAGCGCAGGCTATCGGCGCTGCCGAGCAGCTGCTGGAATTCCTCGAAGCCGAGGTGAGCGAACCGGCTGCAGGCACGGCGCCGTTCCATGCCGACAGCCCGGTCAAGGTCGAAGCCAAAGGGCTTGAAGTGCTGAGCGCCGAAGGCAAGGTGCTGGTCGGCCCCATCGACTTCACCCTGGAAGCCGGTTCGCGCACCGCCCTCATCGGCGTCAGCGGCGCAGGCAAGAGCTCGCTGGTCAATGCCCTGCTCGGCTTTGCCCCCTATCGCGGTGAGCTCAAGGTCAACGGGCAGGAGCTTGCCACCCTCGACATGAGCCAGTGGCGCCTGCAGTTAGGCTGGCTCTCGCAAAACCCACAGCTGTTCCACGCCTCCTTGCGCGACAACCTGCTGCTGGCCAAACCAACGGCCAGCGATGCCGAGCTGGAAGATGCCCTGAAACGAGCACAGGCGTGGGAATTTGCCATGGAGAAGGGGCTCGACTATCCAGTCGGCGATCAGGCGGGCGGCCTCTCGGTCGGTCAGGCCCAGCGCCTCGCACTGGCGCGAACCCTGCTCAAATCAACCCAGCTGATGGTGCTCGACGAACCGACCGCCAGTCTGGATCGCCACTCCGAACGCGCCATCATGACCACCCTCGAGCAAGTGATGGCTGGCCAGACCCTGCTGATGATCACCCACCGCCTCGACCAGCTTACCAAAATGGACAAGATAATGGTGCTGGCCCGCGGCCAGCTGGTGGAGCAAGGCAGCTTCCAGCAACTTAGTTCTGGGCAGGGGCATTTTGCCCGCCTGCTCTCCCAACGTTCCGGAGGTTCTCTCGATGAGTGATCTGTTGCCATTTCTGCGCCTCTATCGCCAACACTGGCTCAGCCTCACCATTGGTTTGCTGCTGGCGCTGGTGACCCTGGCCGCCGGCATGGGACTACTCTCCCTCTCCGGCTGGTTCCTCTCCGCCGCCGCCGTGGCGGGGATGACAGTTGCGACGACCCATGCCTTTAACTACATGACCCCCGCCGGCGGGGTGCGCTTCTTCTCCATCGTCCGTACCGCCGGTCGCTGGGGTGAGCGGGTCGTGAGCCACGACGCCACCTTCAGGGTACTGACCCGACTGCGGGTCTGGTTCTGGCAGAAACTCTCGCCGCTCTCCACCGGTACCCTGGCCGGTTTCCGTCAGGCGGATCTGCTCAACCGACTGGTAGCCGACATCGATGCGATGGACCACGTCTATCTGCGGCTGATCACCCCCATAGGCGCGGCCCTGCTCAGCACCGCCGGACTGGTCTTCTTCCTGTCGTTTTTCGACAGCCGTCTCGCCCTCACCCTGGGTGCCATTCTGCTGTTTGGCATGATCGCCCTGCCGCTGGTGTTCTACTTCCTCGGCCGTCGCCCCGGTCAGGCGCTGATTGCCGAAAAATCGACCCTGCGTACCCGGATGGTGGACTATCTGGATGGTCAGGCCGAGCTGCAGATGTTTGCCGCCGCCCCCAAGGCGCTGGTTGAGCTGCAACAAGCCGAACAGGCGCTGCTCGTCGCGCAGGCCCGGATGGCCAAGGTGAGCGGGCTGGCCAACTTCTCGGTACAACTGCTGAGCGGCTGGACCCTGACCCTGATGCTCTGGCTGGCCGGTCATGGAGTGGCGGGTGCGGCGCCCGACCCCATCACAGCACTGATGGTCTTTGCCACCCTGGCAAGCTTCGAGGCACTGATGCCGCTGGCGGGGGCTTTCCAGCACCTCTCCACCAGCCTTACCTCGGCACGCCGCCTGAACGAGATCCTGCAAGAAGCAAAAGCCCCTGTGTGGGGCGACGAGCAGACCCACGCTACCGCTGGCGCGCTGCAGATCAATGACCTCTATTTTGGCTACCCCGGCAACCCCCAGCCGGTGCTGCGTGGCTGCACCCTGCAGCTGCACGCCGGTGAGAAGCTGGCGCTGCTGGGCCAGACCGGCTGCGGCAAATCGACCCTGATGGGGCTGCTGACCCGGGAGTGGAGCCCGCAGGCAGGCAAAATCCTGCTCGATGGCAAGCCGCTCACCGACTACAGCGAAGGGGCGCTGCGCGCCTCCATCTCGGTAGTAAGCCAGCGGGTGCATCTGTTTGCCGATACCCTGCGGGGCAACCTCAAACTGGCCGCCCCGACCGCCACTGACGAGCAGCTGATTGCGGTGCTGACCCAGGTCGGACTGGCCAATCTGTTGGAAGATGAGGCGGGCCTCGACGCCTGGCTCGGTGACGGCGGCCGCCCCCTCTCCGGTGGCGAGCGTCGCCGTATCGGCATTGCCCGCGCTCTGCTGCACGATGCGCCGCTCTGGCTACTCGATGAGCCGACCGAAGGGCTCGACAGCCAGACCGAGCGGGAGATCATGGATCTGCTGTTCCGGCTCGGGGCTGATCGCACCTTGCTGCTCATCTCCCACCGCCTGCTGGGGATGGAGCAGATGGACCGGATTGCCCTGATGGAAGAGGGACAGATCCGCCTCTGCGCCCCTCATGGCGAGCTGCTGGCGGATGATTACTACCGCAGCCTCTATCAGCGGCTGGCTCCTGTTTGATATCAGCCTGATATCAGGCTGATGGGGGTCACACCCTGACAACAGGGCGCAAAACGGGGCTGGTCGCCGCAGGCGGCTGGCCCCTATAATGTCCCCCTCATTATTCAACAAGATGCCGACATGGAGCGCCTGCGCATTTCTACTGTCCTCATCACCGACACAAGATACGAGACGATGAAACGCCTGATCCTGATGATGCCCCTGATTGCCTCCGGCTGTGCCAACTACGCCTTCAACAGCAATCTGGATAAAGAGAACTTCGACGAATACTTCAAACCCGGTAGCGTGCGCATCTATGAACAGGATGAGCTGGCTGACCTCAACTACCTCTACCTCGGCACCATCGAGGGGGAATCCTGCCAGTCCGATGCCAACCAGCCGGTGCCCAACGCCGGTGAAGCGCGCACCCTGGCCCGCCGCCGCGCGGCCGACATGGGCGGCAACGGCGTCACCATCGATAAATGCGCCGAGTTCAGCGACACCCCGGGCTGCCTGAAACAGGTGATCTGCTACGGGCAGGCGCTGAAAGTGGCCGAAGAGAAGTAACCCGCTGTCATGGCCCTCGCTATCGTTCGTCTTGGCAGCCCGCGCCTGCCCGATGAGGGGCTGCGGATCGGCACGGTGCGCCGCCCACCCCGCGGCGTACCCAAGAGCGAATTTGCCAGCCAGCATTGGTACGATGTCTGGTTCCCCAATCTGGCCCCCAGCAGCGAGACCATGAAGCTGGGGCAGGCAGCCGAGACACCCGCCCAATGGGCGGCGTTTGGCAAACAGTACAAGGCCGAGATGGCGCAACCTGCCGCCAGGCACGATCTGGCGCTGCTGGCCGCCCTCTCCCACACCACCAATCTGTCGGTGGGTTGCTACTGCGAGCAGGAGTCCCACTGCCATCGCGCCATTTTGAAAGAGCTGCTGGTAGCCGCGGGGGCCGCCATTCGCTAACTCGGTGAGCGACAGCGATGGGATGGAGGATCGCGTCAGCCTTTATTCGGCAACAATCAGGCATGGATAGAGAGAGGGCATCCCGCGGGATGCCCTCTCTCGTTGTATTCACACCTGCCGCGCCACGCTCGGCAGCAGCGGCTCGATGCACTCTCTCTTATTACAAACTGGGCTCCAGCAGCTGCTGCCGCAGCAAAGCCTCCTCGGCCTGAGTCATGGCATGTTCCGCTACCCCGGCGGCAGGCTCGATGGCCAGCCAATTGGCAAGGTCGGCGGCGGTCTCCTCCAGCGGCCG
The DNA here is from genome assembly GCF_049174415.1 of Aeromonas sp. 601039. NCBI lineage: Bacteria > Pseudomonadati > Pseudomonadota > Gammaproteobacteria > Aeromonadales > Aeromonadaceae > Aeromonas > Aeromonas sp. 601039. The sequence goes on along the minus strand of NZ_JAAKTL010000011.1, from coordinate 133,659 downwards.
GAAATTCAACCCGTGGACGATGGCCGCCTCGGCGCTTATAGAGCCGTAACCGGCAAACTCCGCCTGCGCGCAGGGCAAGAGGGTGGGATAGCTCTGCCAGGGCTCGATTCCGGCTGCCATCAGGACCGACCAGGGCAACCATTCGGGCTGGATGGGGCGGGCGGGCTGCAACCGGGCGCTCAGCCGCTCCAGCCAGTCACTCAGGGTAATACCGGATTTGAGCAAGTTGAATGTGCCCCCCAACTGCTGCTCGGCCGCGCGCAACACAAACTCGGCGCAATCGCGCACATCGAGATACTGCAAGCGATCCTCGCCACTGCCCGGCAGCAACCAGGGCCCGCCCTGCTGCACCCGCTTAATCCACCAGGCCATGCGCCCGGTAGGATCATGGGGGCCGCACAACACGCCTGGGCGCAGGATGCAAAGCCGCTCACCCCAGCGGGCGCGATACTCCTGCTCGCACAACACCTTGAGGGGGCCATAGTCAGTGGGCATTTCCCCTTCGGGGATAGCATGCAGCGGCGCCGACTCATTCATCCCGGGCATTGAGAAATCGCGATAGACGCTGATGGTGGAGATAAAGATCAACCGCGCGCAGCGCCCGAGCAAAGCTGCCGAGAGGCTCGCCGCCTGTTCGGGGCGATAGCAGCAGGTGTCGATGACGAGATCCCACTGCAACCCTGCCCCTTGCAGGGCGCTCAGGCTCTTGTCCCTGTCGCCGGTGAGCTGCACCAGATCGCGCCAGTCCGGATGCTGGTGCAGACCGCGGTTGAACAGAGTCACTTCATGGCCCCAATCCAGTGCCAGCGCGGTGAGGTGGCGCCCCAAAAAGCCGGTGCCACCGATAATCAGCAGTTTCATCCCTCTCCCTCCCCCTTCGGCGCATGTGCGCACATTTCATCCTGACACGCCAGTTGCCTCCACCCTACGCAACTTGGCGCGCGGGCACAGCCCCCGACTGGCCGGGATGGGACAGGGATCACGGCAGCGTCGCAGAAAAGGGCGTAGCGAGGCCAAGCCTGCGTTTTGGGGCCGCCTGTGCTAAATTGCCGGGGTTTTCAGTCAGGATCCGCCATGAAGTTCGAAATCGACACCCTCGGGATCATCCGCTCTCCCTACAAGGAGAAGTTCGCCATCCCCCGCCAGCCCGGACTGGTCAAATCGGCCCGCGCCCGCCTCGAGCTGCTCCCCCCTTACGATCAGCCGGATGTGCTACGCGGCATCGAGCAGTTCTCCCATCTGTGGCTCAGCTTCGTCTTTCATCAGACCATGGCGCAGGGCTGGCACCCGACGGTGCGCCCGCCGCGCCTTGGCGGCAACGAACGGGTCGGCGTCTTTGCCACTCGCTCCACCTTCCGCCCCAATCCGCTAGGGCTCTCGGTGGTCGAGCTGCACGGGGTCGGTCGCGAGCGGGGCAAGCTGTGGCTGGAGTTGGGGGCGGTGGATCTGCTCGATGGCACCCCCATCGTTGATATCAAACCCTACATCCCCTATGCCGACAGCCTGCCGGGTGCCCGTGGCGGCTTTGCCCCCGACGCCCCCACCCCGCCACTGGCGGTGAGCTTCAGTGCCGAGGCCGAGCAGCAACTGCAACCCTGGCTCAAGGCCCATCCCGAGCTGCGCCAGCTGGTGAGCGAAGTGCTGGCGCAAGATCCGCGCCCCGCCTACAAGAAGGGCAAACCCGATGAGAAGGAGTACGGGGTGCGGCTGTTTGACTGCAACGTCCGTTTTCGCATCAACGAACCGGATTGCGTGGTGCTGGCCATCGAGCCTGCCTGAACCTTGGCAGGCCGACATCACGGATGCTATTTCACGCCTTCTTCACGTCACAAGGGGCTTAATGAGCCTGTAAATTGTGTGGCATTGATCAGACTATCCACCCGGTTGCCAGTGATACCATGCAGACAGTAGAGGGCATCTCCTCTCTGACTGATGCCAGAAGCAGGCTATCGATGTATGGCAAGCATGACTGCCCGGCAGTTGCCGCCAAAGGATCTGGCCTCGCCCCGACACGCTTGAGTGCGGGGATACCACACGGATGTGACAGCACTTCGAAGGAACAAACCTATGCTGATGAACAGTGAACAACGTTATGGCACCCTGAATATCGGGCTGCACTGGCTGACCCTGTGGGCCATGATCGCCGTCTACGCCCTGATCGAATTTCGCGATATCTTCCCCAAGGGGGACCCTGGCCGGGATCTGATGAAGGAGTGGCACTTTATGCTGGGGCTGCTTATCTTCGCCCTGGTGTTTGTCAGACTGGCCCTGCGCTGGATGAGCCCGACGCCGCGCATCGTGCCCGAGCTCTCCCCAGTCATGCACAAGCTGGCAAAACTGGCCCACCTCGCCCTCTACGGTTTTCTTATTCTCACCCCGCTGTTTGGCTGGCTGCTGCTGAGCGCCGCGGGCAAGCCCATCCCCTTCTTCGGGCTTGAGCTGCCTGCCCTGCTCTCCCCAAGTCCGGACCTCAAGGGGCTGATCAAGGAGGTACACGAGACGCTGGGCAATATCGGTTACGCCCTGATCGGCCTGCACACGGTGGCGGCCCTCTATCACCACCATATTCTCAAAGACAACACCCTCACCAATATGCTGCCGCCACGCCGCAGCTAACAAGCAGCAGAACAAAAACAGAAGGGGCACACATTGCCCCTTCTGTTTTTTGAACGCGACAAGACCGGTGTCTCTGAAGCGGCCCACTGCTCAGGCCTCTGACAGGTCTCTACAAGCAGAACGCCTTATGATTCAGTCCCGATACAGGAGCTGCACGATAGGATTCGAATTGACTCAAAGCGACATACACTTTCTAATTGACAGTCTGGACCCCTATGACCGTTCACATCATGAAAATTCTGTTGGTCGAAGACGACAAGCTGCTCAATCACCACCTCTCCTCTCTGCTGACCGAAGCCAACAATCAGGTATACAGCACCGATCAGGCCGGAATTGCGTTGCACTATGCCGCCGACTACCCCATTGATGTGGCGATCATCGATCTCGGTCTGCCCGATATGGATGGCTTGCAGTTGATCCGCCAACTGCGCGAACGGCAGATCCCCTTCCCCATCATTGTGCTGACCGCCCGTGGCAACTGGCAGGACAAGGTCGAAGGACTGGAGGCGGGGGCTGATGACTATCTGGTCAAACCGTTCCAGAAAGATGAGTTGCTGGCCCGCCTCAATGCCTTGATGCGCCGCAGCGCCGGCTTTATCTCCCCCAGAGTGAAGGCCGGTGATTACGAGCTGGATCTCTCCCGCAAGGAGCTGACCATCGACGGTGAAGTGGCAGTGCTCACCAGCTTTGAATACCTGATTCTGGAGTACCTGATGCGCAACGCCCGTCAGGTGGTCTCCAAGCAGCAGTTACTCGACCAGCTCTACGGCGATGGAGAGGGGGATCCCAACACCATAGAGGTGATGGTGAGCCGCCTGCGCAAAAAGCTGGATCCGGAAGGGACGATTCAACCCATCTCGACCATCCGTCGTCAGGGCTACATCTTCAACCTCTCCTGTAGCTGATGCAGTTTCATCTGCCACGTCCCATCAGGATGCTCCGCAGCTCTCTGCACATCAAACTGCTGCTCAGTTCGCTGCTGGTCATCGCACTGAGCATGGGGTTCGCCGTCTATGCCCTCTACCTCGGCCATATGGAGGAGCAGAGCCAGAAGGCGAGCGCCGGCATGCAGGAGAACCTTGCCAAGATGTTCTCCTCTACCAAGCCAGTCAACAGCGAAGCCACCGAGATCGGACGCATTTCCCGCCAGGTCAGTAACAGCAATCTCGATACGCTGATCTGTCGTGCCGATGGCGAGCTGATTTGGTCAAGCCTCCATATGCCGGAGGTGATCAAGGCCAAACAGACCATCTGTCGGGACCTGATGAAGTATCTGGGAGGAATGGATCTCGACTACTTCTTCAAGAAGCACACCATCAAGAACGGCGAGAGCTACTTCGTCTACAGCCTGCGTTTTACCCGCAATCCCGGCAGCGGCACCACAGCCTACTACGTGGTGATGATTGACTCGGCCAAACGCTATCACGAAGAGTCCCGCGCCTACCTCTACCAGACGGCCAAACAGGCGTTGCTCGCCTATCTGCTGCTAGCCGGGCTGCTGCTGCTCACCACCTTCTGGAGCCTCCGCTCCCTGCGCACTATCGCCAATCAGCTCGACGACATCCGGGCAGGCAAGCGGGATGCTATCGCCCATGATTTTGAACGGGAGTTGGCCCCGCTGACCGACTCCATCAACCAGTTGCTGGAGAACGAACGCCAGCAGACCCAGCGCTACCAGCATGCCCTCAACGATCTCGCTCACAGCCTGAAAACACGGCTGGCGCTGATCCAGATCACCACCCGCGAAATGAAGCTGGGGAGGGAGATCCACGACAACATCAATGAACAGATCCTCACCATGGATCAGATGATCCAGTACCAACTCAGACGAGCCGTCACCGGTCGCCAGCGCCTCGCCAGCAAGGGCACCGAGCCGGTACCGCTCATCGAGAAGCTGCTGGCCAGTCTGGCCAAGGTCTATCGCCACAAGAAGCTGCAGACCCACTTCCAGTTCGATGATGATGCCCTCTTCCACGGCGAACAGGGCGATCTGATGGAACTGATGGGCAACCTGCTCGACAACGCCTGCAAATTTGCCATCAGCGAAGTGAAGGTGACAGTACGCCGCCATCTCGATCGGTTACGCATCGAGGTAGAAGATGATGGCCCGGGCATCGATCCGGCCAAATCGGAGCAGATCTTTCAGCGTGGCGTGCGCGCTGACAGCTCGCCCGGCCAGGGCATCGGTCTGGCTGTCGTGACCGAGATCGTTCACAGCTACGGCGGCCAGATCCGGGTCGATGAATCTCCCCTCGGCGGTGCCCGCTTTACCCTGGATCTTCCCTGACACCGGATGGGCAAGGCCACGAGCCCTGCCAACCGCTCCATCGCCCTCCCCGGGGTTAAAAAATCCTGCCTGGCACCACCCAATTCAGCAATATGCTATCGAGATGCTTGAGATGTGAGGCATCTCGGTTAAGCTATGGCCGACTCGTTTGTTAACCATTTGATGGATCTTTAATCGCACTATGGAAAACATGTTTGAAAGATTGATGTACGCATCCCGCTGGATCATGGCCCCCATCTATCTTGGGCTCAGCCTCATACTGCTGGCACTGGGGGTGAAATTCTTTCAGGAGATCCTCCATATCCTGCCCAACATACTGGAGATGAAAGAGGTGGATCTGGTGCTGGTCACACTGTCGCTGATCGATATCACCCTGGTGGGGGGACTTATCGTGATGGTGATGTTTTCCGGCTATGAGAACTTCGTCTCGCGCCTCGATGTAGGGGATGAGAGCGACAAACTGGTGTGGCTCGGCAAGCTCGATGCCGGCTCCCTGAAAAACAAGGTCGCCGCCTCCATTGTCGCCATCTCCTCCATTCACCTGCTCAAGGTGTTTATGAATGCCGAAAACCTCCCCAACGACAAGATCAAGTGGTACCTGCTGATCCACATCACCTTTGTCCTCTCGGCCTTCGCCATGGGCTACCTCGACAAGCTGACCCGCAAATAGAAGTCAGCCTGTAATAGACGCTATGCCCGATAACGCAATCCGGATCGGGCATAGCGGTCGCCCCGAGCTGGGGATGGATTGGCAACGGGGATAAGCAAGTCACCAACATAAATGGCCGCCCGCCTTGGCCGGTATTGTGGCCGCCTTGAATGCCATGGCGGCATTCTCTACAATGACCCACTTTTTATTCATTTCGGGTTATATCGATGAGCGATACCAGCACCAAACCGGCTCTGCCGGATCACCTCTCCTGCAATCCCCGCAGCCCTCACTATGTGGCAGCCTGCTTCGAGCACCCGATCGGTATTCGCCTGAACGGCAAAGAGCGCACCGATGTCGAGGAGTACTGCATCAGTGAAGGCTGGGTGAAGATCCCCTCCCCCAAGGCGCTGGATCGCCGTGGTCAACCCATCCTGATCAAACTCAAGGGCACCGTCGAAGCCTATTACAGCTAATCGCGGCAACCCGCTTCGGGTAAAACAGAAGGCCACCCTCGCGGTGGCCTTCTGTTTTTCGGCATTTGTGCTGGCATCTGCGCTCGCATCGTCGCCAGCACCAGACCATATTTCTCGCCGGGCAGCCCTTATACCCCCAACCGATCGCGCAAGGTGTACCAGGCGGCGCCCGCGGCGGTGAAGGGAATGCGGAACAGCCGACCGCCCGGGAAGGGGTAGTGCGGCAGCTTGGCAAAGGCATCGAAGCGCTCCGCCTGACCGCTCAGCACCTCGGAGAGCAGCTTGCCCGCCAGATGGGTACAGGTGACACCGTGGCCGCTGTAGCCCTGCATGTAGTAGATGTTGGGGCCGATGCGACCAAACTGTGGCAGCCTCGACAGGGTGAGCAGGAAATTGCCTGTCCAGGTGTACTCCACCTTGACGTCTTTAAGCTGGGGGAAGGTCTTGAGCATCTTGGGGATGATCAGCCGCTCGATATCTGCCGGATCCCGTGCGCCATAGACCACGCCGCCGCCATAGATCAGCCGGTGATCGGCGCTGGTGCGGTAGTAGTCGAGCAGGTAGTTGCAATCCTCCAGGCAGTAATTCTGCGGCAGCAGCTCGCGGGCCCGCTCCTCCCCCAGCACCTCGGTGGCGATCACCTGGGTGCCGCAAGGCATGCTCTTGCCGGCAAGCTCGGGCACCAGATTGCCGAGGTAGGCGTTACCGGCCACCACTATGTAGCGCGCCTTCACCGCTCCTTTGGCGGTCTTGACCAGAGCAGGCTGGCCCGGGGTGATGCTGGTAACGGCAGACTGCTCGAAGATCTGCCCACCCTGCATGCGGATCGCTTCAGCCTCGCCGAGAGCCAGATTGAGGGGGTGAATATGGCCGCCGCTCTTGTCGAGCAGGGCGCCGACGTAGCGATCGCTCGCCACCACTTCGCGCACGCCTCTGGCATCGAGCAGCTCCAGCTTGTCGTTGCCCCACTTCTGCCAGCGCGCCTGCTGCGCCTTGAGCTCGTGGAACTGTTTTTCGGTCTCGGCGGCAAAGACGCCCCCCTCCTGCAGATCGCACTGGATGTTGTAGCGTTTGATCCGCTCGCGGATGATCTGCCCCCCCTCAAACAGCATGGAACCGAGCAGCCTGGCCTGATCCGGCGGGCAGTTCGCTTCTATGGTGTCAATGTCGCGGCTGTAGGAGTTGACTATTTGGCCGCCGTTGCGGCCGCTGGCGCCAAAACCGACCCGGGCTGCCTCCAGTACCACCACCTTGTAGCCCTTCTCCACCAGATGCAGGGCACTGGAGAGGCCGGTATACCCCGCCCCGATGACGCAGACATCGCACTCCAGCTGCTCGGTCAGTGTCGGGTAGGGCGCGTGTTTATTGGCGCTGGCTGCGTAGTAACTGTTTACATGTTCGGTCATGATCCTGTTTCCTTACCGGTTTGGTTGGCAAACCCTATTCCAAGATTAAAAACTGGCCGGGGTATGGGCACTGACGATGCGACAGGTCTCCCCCGACGGATTGCTGAAGCTGTGGGGTTCGCCAGTGTCGATCACATAGCTGTCACCCGCCTCCAGCTGATAACTCTCTCCTGCCACGGTCAGGATCACCGAACCCTCCAGCACAGTGCCCACCTCTTCTCCCTGGTGGGTCACCTGACCACCGGTGTCGGTGCCCGGGGGGTAGGTCTCCAGCATAAAGCCGAGCTGGCGGCGGTTGTTGCCGTTGTGCACCAGCTTCATCGAGACCCCCTGACTGCCCAGCTCGATCAACTGATCACCCTTGATCACCACCTGCGGCGGGCGACTCAGCTCCTCTTCGGCAAAAAAGCGTGACAATGGCAAGCCATATACGGTGAGCAGCTTTTGCAGCGAGGCGACCGAGGGGCTCACCTTATCCTGCTCGATCATGCAGATAGCACCGTGGGTCAGGCCGCTCAGCTCGGCCGCCCTCCGCTGGGAGAGCCCCAGTTGATGACGCACCGCCGCCAGCCGCTCCCCCATGCTCGCCTGCCGTGCAGCCCCCTGACCGGAGCGGGTACTGCTGCTCTGGGTTGGCGCCCCGCTCATGGCAGGCCTCCGCCATCGATTCCCTTGTCACGTTGGTACATTGGCCACCTCCCTGTTGCCACTGGTTAAAATAGCGGACCAGCCATGGCATCACTGTTTGCTATCTTACACAGCCTGGCGTTCATTATTTTGCACACCACTTATCGTGCGATACCCTGTTCATCTGGTTAAACTGCGCTACACAGCCCAATTTCTAGCATGCGACACACCAACAATTCAAATATATTTAACACTTGAAAAACATTTGCGCTCAATTTATGGTCTCTCTGTGCTTATTATTTTATACGGCAGCAGTACAGGATGAGCCGCATCATCGCCACCTTGCTGCCAGGTTTCATCATCGAGGCTTGCCATGTCCGCTACCAGTTCCAATCAAAGCTTGATCAAATCCCGTGCCTATATAGCTGGTCACTGGTGCGAGGCCGCCAGCGGCCGCACCTTCGAGGTGACCAATCCTGCCAGCGGGGCCGTCATTACCCAGGTGCCCGACATGGATGCCGAGGATACCCGCCGCGCCATCGCGGCCGCCCACGCGGCGCAACCCGCCTGGGCTGCGCTGACCGCCAAGGAGCGCAGCAACAAGCTCTACGCCTGGTTTGCCGCCATCACAACCCATAGCGACGAGCTGGCGCGCATCATGACCTGCGAGCAGGGCAAGCCGCTGGCAGAAGCCAAGGGCGAGGTGACCTATGGCGCCAGCTTTATCCAGTGGTTCGCCGAGGAGGGCAAGCGCGCCTATGGCCGCACCATCCCGGGTTTTAGCGGCGATCGCCGGCTGGCCACCATCAAGCAGCCGGTCGGGGTAGTCGCCGCCATCACTCCGTGGAACTTCCCCATTGCCATGATCACCCGCAAGGCGGGCCCTGCGCTGGCAGCGGGTTGCACCATCGTCATCAAACCCGCCGCAGAAACGCCGCTCTGCGCGCTGGCGCTGGCGGTGTTGGCCGAGCAGGCGGGCATCCCCGCCGGTGTCATCAATATCGTCACCAGCCATCAGGCGAGCGCTGTGGGCAACGAGCTGTGCAGCAATCCGGTGGTGCGCAAGCTCTCCTTCACCGGCTCCACCCGCATCGGCAAGCTGCTGATGCGCCAGTGCGCCGACACCATGAAGAAGCTGTCGCTGGAGCTGGGCGGTAACGCCCCCTTTATCGTCTTTGACGACGCCGACCTCGACGCCGCCGTGGCCGGGGCACTCGCCTCCAAATACCGCAACGCCGGGCAAACCTGCGTCTGCGCCAACCGCATTCTGGTGCAGGCCAGTATCTATGACGCCTTCGCCGAGAAGCTGACCGCTGCCGTCAGAGCCTTCAAGGTGGGAGATGGCATGGCGGAAGGCACCCAGATCGGCCCGCTCATCAACCCCGCCGCCGCCAGCAAGGTAGCCGAGTTGGTGCAGCAATCAGTCGCCGCCGGTGCCGAAGTACTGCTGGGGGGCGAAGCCCACCCCGCCGGCCCCCTCTTCTACCAACCCACCATTTTGGGCAAGGTGGATAAAACCAACCCCATCCTGCAGGAGGAGATCTTCGGCCCGGTCGCCCCGCTGGTGCGCTTCGAGACGGAAGCCGAAGCCATCGCGCTGGCTAACGATACCCCTTATGGGCTCGCCGCCTACTTCTATGGCCGCGATATCGCCCGTGTCTGGCGCGTCGCCGAGCAGCTTGAATACGGCATGGTCGGCATCAACGAGGGGATCATTTCAACTGAGCTGGCTCCCTTCGGCGGCATCAAGGAGTCAGGTCTGGGCCGGGAAGGGGCCGCCGAGGGGCTGGAGGAGTATCTGGAGACCAAATATCTCTGCTTTGGCGCCATTCGCTAGGGCAGTAAAACAGAGACGACAGGCCGCCGATCTGGCCCGATGGGCTGTTCGGCGGTAATGGGCGCCAGATCGCCCACCACATTTTCAGGGAATATCCGGGGCTGCGGCCCCTCAGGGAGGAAAGATGAGTCAGTCAGAATCAAACAAGGCGTGGCAAGCACGCCGCGAAGCGGCCGTGGTCAACGGCGTCGGCACCCTGCTGCCGGTCTTTATCGACCGTGCGCAAAATGCCGAGCTGTGGGATGTGGAGGGCAACCGCTACATCGACTTTGCCTCCGGCATCGCCGTGCTCAACACCGGCCACAACCACCCGAAGGTGGTGGCGGCGGTGCGCGAGCAGCTGGAAAAATTCAGCCACACCTGCTTTCAGGTCACCCCTTACCCGGGCTATATCGAGCTTGCCGAAAAGCTCAACGCCCTGGTGCCCGGCCCGACCCCGAAACGCACCCTGTTTCTCTCCACCGGTGCCGAGGCAGTCGAGAACGCCATCAAGATCGCCCGCGCCCATACCGGTCGCAGCGGCACCATCGCTTTCAAGGGGGGCTTTCACGGCCGCACCATGATGGGGATGGCGCTCACCGGCAAGGTGGTCCCCTACAAGACCGGCTTTGGCCCCTTCCCGGGTGAGGTCTACCACATCCCCTTCCCCGCCGACTATCTGGGGGTAAGTGAAGAGGATGCCCTGTACGCCCTCGATCTCTGCTTCAGCGCCGACATCGAACCCTCCCGCGTTGCCGCCATCATCATCGAGCCGGTACAGGGAGAAGGTGGCTTCTATCCTGCCTCCGCGAGCTTTATGCAAAAGCTGCGCAGCATCTGCGATCAGCACGGCATTCTGCTCATCTGTGACGAGATCCAGAGCGGCTTCTGCCGCACCGGCAAGACCTTCGCCACCGAGTATGCCGGCATCGAGCCGGACATCATGACCCTGGCCAAGAGTCTGGCGGGGGGCTTCCCGCTCTCTGCAGTAGTCGGCAAGGCAGAGATCATGAACGCCGCCAAGCCGGGGGGCCTGGGTGGCACCTATGCCGGTTCCCCCATTGCCTGCGCCGCCGCGCTGGCGGTGTTGCAGGTGATCGAAGAGGAGCAGCTCAACCAGAAGGCCCAGGCGCAAGGTGAGCAGATCAAGGCGGGACTGGAACGCATAGCCGAGCGTTTTGACTGCATAGGTCAAATTCGTGGACCCGGAGCCATGGTGGCCATGGAACTGGTGAAACAACGTGATGCCAGCCGGCCCGATCCCGACCTCACCAAACGTCTGGTGACCGAGGCGGGCAAACGCGGTCTGATCCTGCTCTCATGCGGGGTGCGCGCAAATGTCATCCGTTTTCTCGCCCCCCTGACCGCCCCTGCGGCAGTGATTGACGAAGGGTTGCGACTCCTTGAAAAATCGCTGGAGGCCGTGCTGGACTGACCAGCAGGAAAGCAATCGCTAACCTGTGCAAAAAAATGCAGTTTCGCCCCCCTTTTTTACTTGTCAAGGGGGCCCTGCAAATGCACAATGCGCCGCCACTGCAAGGACCGGTATCACCACATCTCACCGGTCCTTTTTTGTGCAGCGAACAAACCCATAAACGAGGCCGGATCACCCCCGGAAAAGATAGCGAGATTGGCAGCAATCTCCCGACACCACATTCTGTGAGGAACAACATGGGGCATCTCTATGCTTTCCTGCCGGCTCTGACCGGCGCGCGCCACCCCGGCGCCCTTGATTTCCGGGCCTCTCTCCCGGTTTCGTTGATGGAGTGTGCCGCCCTGGCACCGCGTGAGGAACAGGCATGATGAACGCCCAACCGGTTGGTCTGAAAAAGACCCTGAAACTGTGGCAGGTCGTGGTCATGGGTCTTGCCTACCTCACTCCCATGGCGGTATTCGATACCTTCGGCATCGTCACCGAAATTACCGAAGGCCATGTGCCGACCGCCTACCTCTTTGCCCTCATCGGCATGTTGTTCACAGCCCTGAGCTACGGCCATCTGGTACGCAAGTTCCCGTCGGCAGGCTCCGCCTATACCTATGCCCAGAAGGTGTTTCACCCCTATGTCGGCTTTATGGTGGGCTGGACCTCCCTGCTCGACTATATGTTCATGCCGATGATCAACATGCTGCTGGCCAAGATCTATCTGCAGGCTCTCTTCCCCGAGGTGGAGCCCTGGACCTATATCTTCGGACTGGCCGCGGTGATGACCATACTCAACCTGCGCGGCATCAAGCTGGTGGCCAACTTCAACAGCCTGATCGTCATCATGCAGTTCAGTATTATCGCCGTATTCATCTGCCTGATCGCCTGGGGCGTCCACAACGGTGAAGGGTTGGGGACCGTGGCCAGCAGCCGTCCCTTCTTCTCCGAGCAGATCAACATCTCGCCGTTGTTGATGGGTGCCTCCATCCTCTGTCTGTCGTTCCTCGGCTTTGATGCCATCAGCACCCTGTCGGAAGAGACACCGGACGCGGATCGGGTGATCCCCCGCGCCATCGTGCTGACGGCGCTGATCGGCGGTGTGCTGTTTGTCAGCACGTCCTACTTCCTGCAGCTCTACTTCCCGGACATCTCCCGCTTCAAGCAACCGGATGCAGTCCTGCCGGAGATCGCTCTCTATGTCGGTGGCAAACTGTTCCAGGCGGTGGTACTGGTCTGCACTACGGTGGCGGTGCTGGCCTCGGGACTCGCCTCTCACGCCGGGGTGTCGCGCCTGCTTTATGTAATGGGTCGTGATCGCGCTCTGCCGAGTCGCTTCTTCTCCTATGTGCATCCGAAGTGGCAGACCCCGGCATGCAATGTGCTGCTGGTCGGTCTGCTGGCCCTCTCCGCGGTATCGTTCGATCTCGAGATGGCACTGGCACTGATCAACTTTGGCGCCCTGGTGGCCTTCACCTTCGTCAATCTGGCGGTGATTGCCCACTTCTATGTGAAGCTAGGCCGCAACAAGTGTCTCAAGGATCACCTGATGTACCTGCTGCTGCCGCTCTGTGGCGCCGCCTGCATCGGGGTGTTGTGGCTCAATCTGGAACCCGCCTCCTTCGAGCTGGGGCTGATCTGGGCGGCGCTGGGTGCCATCTACCTGTTCCTGCGCCTCACCGTGTTCCGCATCCCGCTACAACCTGCTGACAAGGTGGAGATCGCCCAGTAATCGCGGCTCAACCATACCGCCATACAAAACAAGGAGCCTGCGAGCTCCTTGTTGTTTTTGCGGCGAGCTGGTTGCCAGAAACGCGGTTTCTGCAGGAAGTGTGACTGATTTCAAATAACTACCCAGCCGGACCGCTCGCCGTGCCATGGCCCGAGCCGCGTCGCCTCCTATCATTAGTCACTAATGTGAATGGATATGCAATCACTCTTTTTCCATTTCACCCCCTCCCATCCCCCGCCAGCCGATAAGATCGCTGGACTCGAGCCCGGGGGAACGCCGGCAAATATGATCAGGATCAATGTTGAGGCGCTATGCACCCTGCAGCCCCGATTTGCCGACTTTTCATACGTTACGACAGGGTTCTCTTACCCCCCGAAAAGGGGGGAGCGGCTCGGGGACGGCTGCCGGGGGCGAGTGACCACTTACCCGCCCCCTGCGTATGCAAAAAAATGCGTTAATCCGCCCTTTTTTGCTTGTCAAGGGGGCTGACCGAATGCACAATACGCCGCCAATAAAGGACCGATGTTCACTGCGACATCGGTTTTTCTATTTTGAAGTGCAGTACAAACCAACCACAAGAGGCCGGAACATTTCCGGAAGTGATATCCGAGATTGCCAAACAATCTCCCGACGTTGAGAGGATAACAATGGGGCGTTTTAATGCTTTCCTGCCGGTACAGCCCGGTATGCGCCTCCCCGGCGCCCTTGATGTACAGGCTTGCGAATCCATCGTATCCCTGCGCTCGTTGCAAGCACGTGCTGCGGCACTGATTGAGGAGAAAGCGTAATGGCATCGCAAAACGCCAAGCTGCTCAAGACCCTTACCCTGACACAAGTGATTGTGATGGGTCTGGCCTATCTGACCCCCATGGCTGTCTTCGACACCTTCGCCATCGTCGGTGACATCACCGATGGCCGGGTCGCCACCGCCTATCTGCTGGCTCTGGGTGGCATCCTGCTCACCGCTTTCAGCTACGGTCATCTGGTACGCAAGTTCCCCTCTGCGGGCTCTGCCTATACCTATGCCCAGAAGGTGTTCAACCCCTACGTCGGTTTCATGGTCGGCTGGTCATCCCTGCTCGACTACATGTTCATGCCGATGATCAACATTCTGCTGGCCAAGATCTACCTGACCGCCATGTTCCCGGGCGTCGAGCCCTGGGTGTTCATCTTCGGTCTGGTGACCGTGATGACCTTCCTGAACCTGCGCGGCATCAATCTGGTCGCCAACTTCAACGGTCTGATCGTGGTGATCCAGCTGGCCATCATCACCCTCTTTATCGGCCTGATGGCGTGGGGCATCTACCACGGTGAAGGGGCTGGCACCCTGATGAGCAGCCGTCCGTTCCACTTCGAGTCAGCACAGCTGGTACCGCTCTTTACCGGTGCGACCATTCTCTGCTTCTCGTTCCTGGGCTTTGACGGTCTGAGCTCCCTCTCCGAAGAGACTCCAAATGCCGGCAAGGTGATCCCCAAGGCGATCGTGCTGACTGCCCTTATCGGCGGCATCATCTTCGTGGTGGTCTCTTACTGCCTGCAGCTCTACTTCCCGAGCCTTGCCCGCTTCCAGCATCCGGATGCGGTACTGCCGGAGATCGCCCTCTACGTTGGCGGCACCTTCTTCCAGTCCGTGGTGCTGGTCTGCACCACGGTCGCGGTACTGGCTTCCGGCATGGCGGCTCACGCCGGTGTGTCGCGCATCCTCTACGTGATGGGGCGTGACCGCATGATCCCGGAGAGGGTGTTTGGCTACATCCACCCGAAATACCGTACTCCGGCCATCAACGTGCTGATGGTGGGCGGTCTGGCCCTCTCCGCCGTGTCGTTTGATCTGGATACCGCACTGGCGCTGGTCAACTTCGGCGCACTGGTGGCGTTCAGCTTCGTCAACCTGTCGGTGATCGGTCAGTTCTGGGTGCGCGAGAAGCGCAACAAGACCCTCAAGGATCACGTCATCTACCTGTTGATGCCGCTGCTCGGTGCCGCCACCATCGGTGCTCTGTGGATCAACCTGGAGCAGAGCTCGCTGGAGCTGGGCCTGATCTGGGCGGGCCTCGGCGCAACCTATCTGTTCCTGCGTCTGGCGGTGTTCCGCATCCCGTTCCGTCAGTACGAGGAAGCGGCTGACGCCTGATCCTTTGCGGATAATGGATAGACAGAAGGGGAGCCATGGCTCCCCTTCTTGCTGCCGGTCTGTGGCCGGTCACACGGGCTTGGGCCCGGTCTGCTTACTACTTATCCAGTACGGCGGTCGCCGCAGCCTTGAGCGGATCGCGAGCGATGGTCTTGGCATCCTGCTCCGCCTTGTGCAGCTGCTGGTTTGCCTTGTCCATCTTCTGCTGCATACCGTTGCCGCTCTCCTTGAGGTCGGCACGCTTCTCGCCCAGCAGGTCGGTGCGGCCTTTTTGCACCTCGGCTTTCACCTTCTCTTTCTCCTGCTTCACCAGCTTGCTGGTATCACAGTTGCCCTTGACCCCCAGAGTGGCATTCACCGCTTCGTTTTTGAGGGCCTTGTCGAGGTTGCAGTCGGTTTTCAACAGGCTGGCCTGTGCCCCTGCCGAGAGCAGCCCCAGCGACAGAGAGAGGATCCATGCACGCATCATCTTGTTTACTCCTGCTTGCCAATAAAGGGGCGCAGTGTAGCGATCACATTCCGGCTGACAAGGCGGCAGTGCTTTCGTTCCCCCTTTTGCCACCCCAGAGCCAACCGGCTCGGTCAGCGCCTGTCGCCGCAGTTCGTCGTCATAAAAACATCATCGAAATGTCACGTTGTCATATTTCTGTCATTAACCACTGATTAAATGCGCGGGTCATCAACAACCCAAGACGGAACGACCGTCTCAAGAGGCTTTATGCAACACCATCACTCCTTGTCACAGCCGCCCGCGACCCGCGCCCTGTTCAACTGGATGAGTGTCATCGTACTGGTCTACCTGATCCTGGTTGCCGTGGGCGCCATCTCCCACGGCTTCAAAGATTTCTCCGGCGGCGCCGAGGGCGCAGCCCAGATCTTCGCCTTTGCCAACAACCCCTTTGTCGCCCTGCTGCTGGGTATTCTCGCTACCGCGCTGGTGCAATCCTCCAGCACCGTCACCTCGGTGATCGTCGGTCTGGTGGCTGGCGGCCTGCCCATCGGCATGGCTATCCCCATGGTCATGGGTGCCAACCTCGGCACCACCATCACCAACACCATCGTCTCCATGGGCCATGTGCGGGATCGCGCCGAGTTCCGTCGCGCCTTCGCCGCCGCCACCGTGCACGACTTTTTCAACCTGCTGGCGGTGTTCATCTTCCTGCCGCTGGAGCTGATGTTCGGTCTGCTGCAACACAGCGCCGAGTGGCTGGCCAACCTGCTGGTAGGCTCCGCCAACATGTCGATGAAGGGCATGGATTTCATGAAGCCGCTGACCGCTCCGGCCCAGCAGCTCATTGACAGCGCCGTTGCCTTCCTGCCGGGCAAGGGTGCCGCCATCGCCACCATCGTCATCGGTATCCTGCTGATCCTCGCCTGCGTCACGTATCTCGGCAAAGTGCTGCAACAGGTACTGGTTGGCCGCGCCAAAGAGGTGCTGCACAAGGCGCTGGGCCGTGGCCCGCTGACCGGCATTACCTCCGGTGCGCTGGTGACCATCATGGTGCAGTCCTCCTCCACCACCACCAGCCTGATGATCCCGCTGGCCGGCGGTGGCGTGTTCAGCACCCGTCAGCTCTACCCCTTCACTCTGGGGGCCAATATCGGTACCACCATCACCGCCCTGCTGGCTGCCACCGCCATCAGCGGAGCCGGTGCCCAGCTGGCCCTGACCATCGCGCTGGTCCACGTGCTGTTCAACCTCTTTGCCGTGGTCATCATCTATGGCATCCCCTTCCTGCGCGACCTGCCGGTGCGCGCCGCCGAGGGGCTGGCCCGGGTAGGCAGCGAGAACAAGCTGCTGGCACTGGGTTATGTGGCGGGTCTCTTCTTCGCCCTGCCCGCCCTGATGATGGTGGCCGCCAAGTAAGCGCAGCTGCCATGAAAAGGGGCGAGTCAGCGACTCGCCCCTTTTTGCGTCTGCGTCTCCGAGCTTTGCCTGCCCGCTCACATCCTCCCGCCCTGTGGCTCGCCATCAGGGGCGGTGCGCGATAAGATGGCGTCCTCATTGCACTTTTTACATTTCATGGAACAGGAAAAACCGATGAAATTCATACTGATCGCACTGCTCATCGCCGGTGTGGCCTACTACTTCTACTCCAGCAGCAACAACAAGAAGCTGGCGGCCGACAACGTGCGGATTGGCGCCGAGTTCCTCGCCAGCAACAAGGACAAACCGCTGGTGACCACCACTGCCTCCGGCCTGCAGTACGAAGTGCTGACCCCGGGTACCGGCACTGTTCACCCCACCGCCACCAGCAAGGTGAAGGTGCACTACGAGGGCAAGCTGCTGGACGGCACCGTCTTTGACAGCTCGGTCGCCCGTGGCGAGCCCATCGAGTTTGGCCTCAATCAGGTGATCGCTGGCTGGACCGAAGGGGTACAGCTGATGGTGGAAGGTGAGAAGACCCGTTTCTACATCCCTGCCAACCTCGCCTACGGCGACCGCGCCGCTGGCAAAATCCCGCCGGGATCAGTCCTGATCTTCGACGTGGAGCTGCTGGGTATCCAGTAAGCGCACCATCAGCAACAAGGCCAGCATTATGCTGGCCTTGTTGCTATGGGAACCTCACTCCCCCTTGGCGATCCCTTCCCGGCGCGGATCCGCTGCGCCAAACCAGCCACCGCCATTGCGCTCAACCCCCTGCAGGCCGGAGGTCTGCTCGTTCAATACCACCTCGTGTCCCCTCGCCTTCAACCCCTCGACCACCGACAGGGGGGTGCGTCCCACTTCCAGCTCGGTGGGACCGTTGCGGCTGCCAAAGTTGGGCAGATTGATGGCCTGTTGCAGGTTCAGGCCCCAATCCTGGGTGCCGAGCAGGGTCTTGCCCACGTAGTTGATGATGGCGGAGCCCCCCGGAGAGCCCAGCGTCATGGTCAGCTCGCCGCTTGGCTTGTCAAACACCAGCAGGGGTGACATGGAGGAGCGGGGCCGCTTGCCCGGCTCCACCCGGTTTGCCACCGGCAGACCGGCAGCATCTACCGAGGTGAAGGAGAAATCGGTGAGCTGGTTGTTGAGCAGGTAGCCGTTGACCATCTGACGCGATCCGAAACCATCCTCGATGGAGCTGGTCATGGAGATAGCCATCCCCGCCTTGTCGACGATCGAGACATGGCTGGTCGAGGGGAGTTCCGGGGTCGCATCCTTGCCGCGCGCCAGCGCCAGTGGCGGCGTACCGGGCTTGGCAATCCCCATGGAGTGCTGACCGACAAGCTTGCCGCGCTCGGCCAGATAGCCCTTGTCCAGCAGCCCCTTCACCGGCACGCTGACAAAATCGCTGTCGGCGACGTACTGGTTGCGATCGGCGAAGGCCAGACGCGCCGCTTCACTGTAGAGGTGGATGGCCTCGCTGGAGGCAGCCAGTCCCCCCTCCTTCGTAGTGATCGGCTTGAGGGATGCCATATCGCGGCTCTCCAGCATGCCGAAGATCTGGCCGAGCGCCAAGGTGCCGGACGAGGGAGTGGGGAAGCCACAGATCTTGCTCTGGCGATAGTCAAAGCAGAGGCCATCCCGCAGTTTGGCCTGATAGCTGGCCAGATCGGTGGCCGCCAGTACCCCGGGATTGGTGGGATGTTGGCGTACCTTGGCCACCATGGCATCCGCCAGCGGCCCCCGATAGAAGGCATCCGCCCCCTCTGTGGCCAGAGTGCGCAACACCTTGGCCAGCGCCGGGTTGGTCAGCCGGGTGCCTGCCGTTTTGGGGCGACTATCCGCCTGATAGAAGTAGGCTCGCGCCTGCGGATCCCGTGCCAGATAGGGATCCTTGGCCAGCAATGTGGCCAGCCGTGGACTTATCACAAATCCTTGCTCTGCCAGCGTGATGGCAGGCTCGAACAGCGCAGCCCAGGGCAACTTGCCATAACGCTGATGGGCCAGTGCCAGAGCGCGCAGGGTGCCGGGAACGCCGACCGAGCGGCCCCCCACCACCCCGTCATAAAACGCCAGCGGCTTGCCATCTTGCATAAACAGCTGGTCGGTGGCAGCGGCCGGCGCCGTCTCGCGGCCATCCACCGCACTCACCTTGCGGCCATCCCACACCAGCAGCAGCGTTCCGCCACCGATCCCGGAGGATTGCGGCTCCACCAGCGTCAACACCAGCTGCACCGCAATGGCGGCATCGACGGCACTGCCACCGGCCTTGATGATCTGGTAGCCCGCATCCACCGCCAGCGGGTTGGCGGCCGCCACCATGAAGTCATGGCCCTGCCAGCCCTGCTTGTCGGTCCAGCCACTGGCCGCCTCCGGCGCGATCAGGGTCTGGGCTGGCGGGGTGTAGTGAAAGCCGCTGTCACTGGCACAACCGGCCAGCAGGGCAAGGGCGACAGCCAGCCCCAGAGGTTTGCGCAACATGACACTCTCCTTGTCTGTTTTATGACCATGAAGAGGGACTATGTCACGATTGGCGCTGACAGCTCAAGTTATTGAACAAGATCAATATCTTACTCATCTATCAATAATGGCTATCCGCAATAGGTATAAAAAAACCGCCCGAAGGCGGCTTTTACGATGGGATGGCAGAGGCCAAACAGGCGCATGTCCGGTTAGATGGACTGCTCTTCGCCACCCAGGGCGGCAAACAGCGCCGGGATAAACTGGGACAGCTCGGAGGTCACCAGCGCGAAGTCCGCATCCAGACGGGCGGCCGGATCTTCGCTGGTGACATCGTCGTTCTGCTCGCGCAGCTCTTCGCTGAATTTCAGGCGTTTGATGGAGAGATCATCCCCCAGCACGAAGCTGACGGTCTCGCCCCAGTTGAGGGCCAGCTTGGTCACCAGCTTGTCGTTGGCCAGGTGGTTCTTGATTTCATCCGTCATCAGATCCTGCTGCTTGCAGCGGATGATGCCGCCGTGCTCCATGGCACTGCGCAGCTCGGCTTCGTCTTCCAGAGTGAAGGAGGCTGGCAGATTGCCCTCGTTCAGCCACTCGGTCATGGTGATCTCGGGCGGGTTCTTGAGGGCCACCGGCACCACCGGCAGGGAGCCGATGGATTTGCGCAGCAGCGCCAGCAGATCGTCCGCCTTCTTGGCAGAACCTGCATCCACCACCATTAAATTGTCGGCCGGATTGATCCAGGCGAAGGTCTGGCTGGTACGACTGAAGGCACGGGGCAGCAGGGTGTGGAGGATCTCCTCTTTCAGCGCTTCCTTCTCTTTCTTCTTGAGGGCGCGTCCCTGTTCGAACTCGATCGCTTCTACCTTCTCGGCCAGCATCTCCTTGACCACGGTGCCGGGGAGCATCTTCTCCTCTTTGCGGGCGCAGATGAGGATGTGGCCGGAGGCAGAGTGGGTCAGGGTTGAGCCGAATTTGCCAAGGGGCTTGACCCACCCGAAACGGGAGATGTCCTGACTGCCGCAAGGGGTGAAGGCACAGGCTTCCAGCTGGGTTTCCAGCTGATCCACGGTCAGGTCAAAGGGGCGGGTAAAGCGATAAATCTGCAGGTTTTTAAACCACATGGCGTCCTCGGTCTCTAGATTGTCCGGCGGGCATTGTACTAGAGAGGCGCTTTGTGATCAGCCAATCATTCTCGCTAAATAAAGGGCGATCGACCTCACAGGGTCTCATTTATATCACCTGAACGGCCGTCAAGTTCCCCTAGACTGCGAGTGTACAAGTTGTTACCAAGGATGGATTTATGTTGCGGCCCAGTCGCCCGGAAGATATGGAAGAGATCGTCGAAATCTGGCTGCTGGCCTCCCTGCAGGCCCACGATTTCGTCGATGCCTCCTGCTGGTGGCAGGCCCAGGAGGATCTGCGTACCCGCTATCTCGATCGTGCCGCCATCTGGGTGTTTGAGGAGCGCGGCGATCTGCTCGGCTTTATGGCGCTGGTGGACAACTATCTCGCCGCCCTCTTTGTGCGTCCCGACCGTCAGGGTCGCGGTGTCGGCCACGCCCTGCTGCAGGAGGCCAAGCGTCAGGGGGCGTCGCTCTACGCCCGGGTCTTCGTCGAGAACGATCAGGCGGTACGTTTCTATCGTCGCCACGGTTTCGTCATCAAGGGTGAAGAGTCCGATCCCCTCACCGGTCACCCCCAGTACAAGATGTGCTGCGAACCCGCATGAACTGATGACAGCCCGCTGTTTTACTTGAAAAAAGCACGGGGCATCCTCATCTTGTCTCCATCGGGTGCCCCAGGCACCATCCCTGAAATCGGGCTGCTTTCCAATGAAAATCCTTCACACCGCCGACTGGCATCTTGGCCATCAACTGCATGGTCATGACCGCCGTTTTGAACACGATGCCTTCCTCGACTGGCTGAGCGACACCCTCAAGGCGCGCGAGATCGACGCCCTGTTGGTGGCAGGCGACCTGTTTGATACCGCCAATCCGCCCGCCAGCGCCTGGCAACAGCTCTACCGTTTTCTGGCGCGGCTGCGCGCCGAGATGCCCCACCTCAACATGGTGCTGATCGGCGGCAACCACGACTCCCCCTCCAAGCTGGATGCCCCCCACGAGCTGCTGCGGGCCTTTGATCTGCATCTGGTGGGCAGCATCAGTCGCGACAGTGAGGGCAAGCTCGAGGCCGACCGCCTGCTGGTACCGCTGCAAGACAAGGAGGGCAACATTGCCGCCTGGTGCGCCGCCGTGCCGTTCCTGCGCAGCAGCGATCTGCGGGTGGAGCCGTTGGAAGAAGGGCAGGACCGGCTGATCGAAGGGGTGCGCCAAATCTACGCCGAGGTATTGGCCGAAGGGCGCGCCCGCTGCGGGGAGGGTCTGCCGCTCATCGCCATGGGCCATGCCTATCTGGCGGCGGGCCAGCTCTCGGAGCTGTCGGAGCGGCGGGTGCTCGGCGGCAACCAACACGCACTGCCTGCCGAACTCTTTGCCGGTGCCGACTACACGGCGCTCGGTCACCTCCATCTGGCCCAGAGCCCGGCCGAGGGGGTGCACTACAGCGGCTCGCCGCTGCCGCTTTCGCTGGCCGAAGCCAACTACAACCATCAGGTGCTGGAAGTGACCTTTTCAGAGGGGAAACTGGCCGGGCTGGAGCGGATCCCGGTACCCCGCGCGGTGGAGATGATCCGCCTGCCCCAGAGCAGCCTCGACGACGCACTCAAAGCCATCGCATCGCTCGAGCTGCCTGATTGTCCACAAGAAGCACAGCCTTTCCTCGAAGTACGGCTGCTGCTGCCCAAGCCAGAAGCCCGCATCCGCGAGCGTATTCTGGCGGCCATCGCAGACAAGCCGGTGCGTCTGGCCCGCATCAGCACCCAGTATCAGGGCTCGGGCGAAGGGCTGGCCGATGGTCGCGAGCGGCGCAGGCTCGATGAGCTCTCCCCCACCGAGGTGTTTCGCCTCTGCTATCAGCGCCAGTTCGAGGGGGAACCCGAAGCACAACTGGTCGCCTCGTTTGAAGAGATCCTGGAGCAGGTGAAGGAGTCAAACCAATGAAAATCTTGTCTCTGTCAGGTGAGAATCTGGCCAGTCTGACCGGCCCCTTCACCATCGACTTTACCAGGGGGGCGCTCGGCGCCGCCGGTCTGTTTGCCATCACCGGCAACACTGGCGCGGGCAAGAGCACATTGCTCGACGCCATTTGTCTGGCCCTCTACGACGAGATGCCGCGCTTTATTGCCAATCGCAAGAACGTGGCCGAAGTGGGCCGCATGGATGACGAAGAGAAGCTCAAGGCCAACGACGTGCGTGGCATCCTCAGTCGCGGCCACGCCAGCGGCTTTGCCGAGGTGCAGTTTCGTGGCTGCGATGGCCGCATTTGGCTGGCCCGCTGGGCGGTGCGCCGGGCGCGAAACCGCTCGGAGGGGCGTTTTCAGGCGCAGGAGCGAACCCTGACCGATGTGGAGTCAGGGCAGGTTTTCTCCGGCAGCAAGCGGGAGCTGCAGGATCGCATCGACGAGCTGGTGGGTCTCTCCTGGGAGCAGTTCCGCCGCGCGGTGATCCTGCCTCAGGGGGAATTTGCCGCCTTCCTCAAATCGGATGCCAACGAGCGCTCCGCCCTGCTCGAACGGATGACCGGCACCGAGCTCTACTCCGCCATCTCCATCCAGACCTATGAACGGGCACGGGAAGAGCAGCAGAAGCTGGCCACCATCGCCCAGCGCCTCGGCGACGTGGCGCTGATGGATGAGGCGACCCGCGAACAGTGGGTGAGCCAGCAGATAAGCCTCTCCACCACCCTCAAGCACGAGCAGCAGCAACAGCAGCTGATGCAGGACTTGCGCGACCTCAATAGCCGCATTGCCGCCCAGCTGCAGGGCTGCGCCGAGGGGCAGGCGGCGCTCGATGCCGCCCTGCAGGCCCACGGCGCTGCGGCCCCCGAGCGCGAGGAGTTTGCCCGTGCCGAACAGGCCCAGGTGGCCCGCGCCGATCACGACGAGCTGGCCCGCCTCACTCTGGAAGTGCAGCAGCAGGAGAAGGTGATCGCCGAACTGGGGCCTGAGCTGGCCAAACTCGAGGAGCAGACCCAGCAGAGCGCGCTGACCGAGCAGCAGCTGCTGGCTGAGAAGATCGCCGCCGAGCGGGAATGGGGCGCCCTGCAACCCGAACTCAAGCGGGCGCAGGAGCTCGATACCCGCATCCGGGAAAAAGTGCAGCAGTTGCAGAAGATCCAGCAGGAGGGGGCACAGGAGCGAGAAGTGCAACTCACGCTGGAGCAGGGCTGGCGCGAGCAGAGCCGACAGGTAGAACTGCTCAAGCAGCAGCACCAGCAGTGGGGACTCTGGCTCGAAGAGCACAAGGAGCTGGCACCGGTTGCTCGCCAGTGGCAGCCCCTGCTCACCGCCATGCAGGATTGGGCCGAGGATGCCGACAAGCTACAACAGCTGCTCACCCTGCGGGATCACAAGCTGCGCACCCTGCAGCAGTTGTTGCGCCAGCTGGAGCAAGGTCAGCAGGAGCGCGACTACTGGCAACATGAACAAGCTCGGCTGCAACAGCAACAGAACGAGCTGCAGGAGCAGCAGTGGGAGAGCCGCCTCGCCAAGGCGCAGGAGCAGTGGCAGCAGCAGACCGAACAGCTGGGTCAGCTGCGCCAGTTGCTGGAGCTGGCCGATTACGGCCGCAACCACGGCGAACAGCATGGCCGCTTGCAGCAGGAGATTGCCCAGCTGGAGCAGGCGCTGGGCAAGCTCGCCACCCTAGGCGAAGAGCTGGCCCCCGCCCGCGAGCGGCTCGCCCTGCAGCGGGATGAGGCGCGCCATGCGCTGGAGCAGTCCCGCGCCATCGCCAGCTTCGAGCAGTATCGCCATATCCTGAGCGATGGAGAACCTTGCCCGCTGTGCGGTTCCGGAGAGCACCCCTACAGCCAGAGCCAGCCTCAGGTGGCGGGGATCCTGGGTCAGCTGGCGGAGCGGGCCCGCAGCCTCGAACTGGAGTGGGAACGGCTCAACCATCAATACATTCAGTGCGAGAGCGAACGTCAGGAGCTGGCCCGCCAGCTGGCGGTGCGTCAGCAACATCTGCCAGAGCTGGAAACCCGCGCCGAGCAGCTGACCCAGCGCTGGCAACAGCTGGGGGGCGATACCCTGCTCGGCCATTCGCTGCCGCTGCGCCAAAGCCCCATTGAGTGGAACGAGCTGATGAGCACATTGCTTGGCCGTGGCCAGGCGCTGGAGCAGGGGTTGGCCCAGAGCCAGCAGCAGCTGCGTCAGGCCCAGCTTGGCCAACAACAGCTGCAAGGGGTGCGTCAGCAACTTAGCCAGTTGGCTGCCCAGCACCAGCAGTTTGACCAGCAGTGGCAGGAGGCCGACCGCCAGCGCATCGCACTGGAAGGGGAAGTGAAGGGGATGGGCGAGCAGGAGGCGACCCTGCGCCAGCGCCTTGAGCAAGGCGCCCACCGCCTCGACGAGCAGATGGGCGGCCAACCGTGGCGCCAGTGGCTCGGCAGCCAGCAGTGGCACGAGTGGCAGCGAGCCTGCGAAGCCTGGCTGCACGGCCAGAGCGAGTGGGAGCGGCTGGCCAGCGAGATCGCCAGCCTCACCCCGGCCCTGAGCGCACAGGAAGCGCGCCTGCAGACCCAGCGCGAGCTACTACACAAGCTGGAGCGGGACTACAAGGAGCACGAACAGCAGCGTCAGGGGCTGCTCACCAGCCGCGCCGCCTGTCTGAATGGCGAGGAGATCCCGCTGGTCGAGAGCCGCTGGCAACAGCGGCTGCAACAACTCGCCAGCGAACTGGAGCTGATGCAAAGCGGCGCCCGCGCTCTGCGGGAGCGGCAGACCGAACTCAAGACCCGCCTCACTCATGTGGAGCAGGAAAAGCAGACCAGCAGCCGCCGCAAGCGGGAGGTGCTGGGGCGCTGGGCTGCCCACGCCAGTACCCTCGGCATTGCCGAGTACGACCTGCGCCGCCTGCTCGCCATCACCCCCGATGAACTCAAGGCTCACCGCACTGCCCTGCAAGGGCTGGAGGATGCGGTTGGCGAGGCGCGCACCCGCCTTGCCGAGCGGCAACGGGCGCTGGCACTGGAGGAGAGCAAGCGGGATCGCTATCGCGAGCATCACCCCGAGCTGGCCGCCCTGCCGGATGCAGAGCTGAGCGATCAACTGGTGGCGCTCGATGCCCGCTGTCGCGCCCTTGAAGAGCTGCTGTTCGAGTGCAAGAGCAAGCTGGCACAGGCCGAAGCAGCCGCTCTCAAGGCGGGCAGCCTGCAGCAGGAGCTGGCCGCCCAGCAGGCAGTCGCGGATCACTGGCAACAGCTGTGCGATCTGATTGGGCAAGCCAACGGCGCCAAATTCCGCACCTTCGCCCAGAGCCTCACCCTCGAGCGTCTGCTGCTGGAGGCCAACGCCCAGCTCGCCGAACTATCACCGCGCTACCGGCTGGAGCGGGTACCCGGCACCGATCTGGCGCTGCAAGTGGTGGATCTCGACATGGGGGACGAGGTGCGTTCGGTGGACTCCCTCTCCGGTGGCGAGAGTTTTCTGGTGTCGCTGGCGCTGGCGCTGGCCCTCTCCAGCCTCTCGTCACGGCAGACCCAGGTCGAGTCGCTCTTTATCGACGAGGGGTTTGGCACCCTGGATCCGGACAGTCTGGATCTGGCGCTCGCCAGCCTCGACTCCCTGCAGGCCGCCGGTCGCCAGATCGGGGTCATCTCCCACGTCCAGACGCTGGTGGAGCGGATTGGCGTGCAGATCAGGGTCGAAGCCCTCGGCGGTGGCGAAAGCCGGGTGGTGGTCCCCTGAGTAGCATCAGTTCCATCACCAATACCATCGGCTCAACCCCCACGCCGTAAACAACAAGACCCCGCCAATTGGCGGGGTCTTGTTGAGAGGCTATCAGCCGAAGCGGTAGGCCCCCATATAGAGGCTGCCGCCATCCCAGCTCTCGTGCAGCCGGGTCGGCACCACACCATCGGCCGCCCCCAACGCCACAAAGAGCGGGCGCAGGTGGTCATCGTGGGGATGGGACTCCACCGCGCCTGGAGCCTGCTGGCGATAGTCGAGCAGCGCCAGACGATCCTCGTCGGCCATCTTCTGCTCCAGCCAGTCGACAAACTGGCTGGCCCACTCTGGCACCGGCGAACCTTCCGGTGCCAGCGCCCGCAGGTTGTGGGTGATGGCACCGGAGGCGAGGATGCCAATCCCCTGACTGCGCAGCGCCCCCAATACCTCTCCCAGTTGCCACAACTGGGCCGGGGTGAAACTCGCGGGAATGGAGATCTGCACCAGCGGGATCTCGCTGTTTGGGTCGATCAGGGAGAGCGGCGACCAGACCCCGTGATCCAGCTCGCGCCGCACCGGGGTGGCGGTCAGTCCGGCCAGTGCCAGCTGGTCGCTCACCCCTTGTTGCAGCCACTCGGGGCTGCTGGCAGGCCAGCGCATCCGGTAGAGGGGCTCGGGAAAACCGTAAAAGTCGTACATCAAGGCCGGTTTGGGCTCGACGTTGATCTGCAGCTCGCGGCTGAACCAGTGGGCGGAGATGACCACCAACCCCTTGAGCTCACCCAGACGCAGGGTTCGCAGAAAGCGGGTGGCGGGTTGCTCACGCAGCACCAGATCCGGTGCGCCGTGAGAGATAAACCAGACAGGGGCGAGGGACATAAAGCGGACTCCAACAAGGTATCAGGGGGCGATATCGGAGGGGATATCGCTGTTGGAATCGATTATCCCCCTGCCATTAAAGGTGAACAATCCAGCAAGATAGATAATAACTATCAACTAATGGTTGATAATTTCACGCCTTCACGACAGGTAATCGGCAATAGATATCAAGGCTGCGGCGCTTCCGGCAGCGGTCGGGCTGCACGAAGCGCCATCCGGGTCGCTGCACTGTGATCCTGCCACTCTCGCCACGCCAATCCCTCGGCGGCCGCCTCCCCTTTCACCGGATGGGAGAAGATCGCCAGCAGACCGGCATTGTCAGGCCAGTAGCGGGCTGGCAGTGTCTGAACCAGCAGCAGGGCGGCGCCCAGCAAGAGCAGAGCCCATCCGGTTTCATGGCTGTTTTTCATCCCGGCCTCCTTCACCCGTGCGCCAATGAACTAACATTTTTGCGCAAGCCGGTGACAAGACGGTGACAGCGGACGGGTGGTCATTTTACAACATCTGAACCTCAACCCGGCCAAACAACCACAGATGGCAACATTTGTATCCCTTCAGCCCGAACCTGTGGCCGTATGCTCTAAAATGTGACTCACAGGAAAACGTTATCCCTGAAAAGAAAACGTTATCTGGTCAAAACGTTGTTTCTGGATCATAAAAAGATTCCAAAAACTGGTGTATATTGCTCGGCGGAAATTCCTTAACCATGAAGATTGACATGAAAAAGACCAAAATTGTCTGCACCATCGGTCCGAAGACCGAATCCAAAGAAATGCTGGCCAAAATGCTGGACGCCGGCATGAACGTCATGCGCCTGAACTTCTCCCACGGTGACTACGCCGAGCACGGCAGCCGCATCAGCAACCTGCGCGCTGTGATGGCCGAGACCGGCAAGCACGCAGCTATCCTGCTGGACACCAAGGGTCCGGAAATCCGTACCATGAAGCTGGAAGGCGGCAACGACGTCGCGCTGGTCGCTGGCCAGACTTTCACCTTCACCACCGACCAGACCGTGGTTGGCAACAAAGACAAAGTGGCTGTGACCTATGCCGGTTTCGCCAACGATCTGCGCGTCGGCAACCGCATTCTGGTTGATGACGGCCTGATCGGTCTGGACGTCATCGAAATCACCGAGCGCGAAGTTATCTGTAAAGTGCTGAACAACGGTGACCTGGGCGAGAACAAAGGCGTTAACCTGCCGGGCGTCTCCATCAAGCTGCCGGCCCTGGCCGAGAAAGACAAGCGCGACCTGATCTTCGGTTGCGAGCAAGGCGTTGATTTCGTTGCTGCTTCTTTCATCCGTAAGAAAGAAGACGTTCTGGAAATCCGTGAGCACCTGAAAGCCCACGGTGGCGAGAACATCCAGATCATCTCCAAGATCGAAAACCAGGAAGGTCTGGACAACTTCGACGAGATCCTGGCTGTTTCCGACGGCATCATGGTTGCTCGTGGCGACATGGGTGTAGAGATCCCGGTTGAAGAAGTTATCTTCGCCCAGAAGATGATCATCGCCAAGTGCAACAAAGCCCGCAAAGTGGTTATCACTGCCACCCAGATGCTGGACTCCATGATCAAGAACCCGCGTCCGACCCGCGCCGAAGCTGGTGACGTGGCCAACGCCATCCTGGACGGTACCGACGCAGTGATGCTGTCCGGTGAATCCGCCAAGGGTAAGTACCCGCTGGAAGCCGTAACCATCATGGCCACCATCTGCGAGCGTACCGATGCCGTGATGCCGTCCAACCTGTCTGCTGCCAACGACAGCAACAAGCTGCGCATCACCGAAGCCGTATGTAAAGGCGCCGTAGAGACCTCCGAGAAGCTGGACGCCCCGCTGATCGTGGTCGCTACCGAAGGCGGCAAATCTGCCAAGGCCATTCGCAAGTACTTCCCGAAAGCCTGGATCCTGGCTATCACCACCAACAAGAAAACTGCTGCCCAGCTGGTTCTGACCAAGGGTGTGGTTGCTCACGTGGTTGACAGCATCGCCTCTACCGACGATTTCTATCGCATCGGTAAAGAAGCCGCGCTGGAAATCGGCATGGGTCTGAAAGGTGACGTAGTTGTGATGGTCTCCGGTGCTCTGGTACCGAGCGGCACCACCAACACCGCTTCTGTTCACGTTCTTTAATCAGAGCTGAACGAGTTGAAAACGGCGCCTGCGGGCGCCGTTTTTTTTGTCCCACCCCCCTGCTTACCTGACAAGCCCGGTGTTAGAATCCACGCGAATTTAATCTATGCGGGAAATCTCCCGAATATCGCGTAATAACCCGGAAGTTATATGCCCTCAATACGTTTTAAAAGAGTCTCGGCCACCCTGTTGCCGCTGCTCTGTCTCCTCGCAAGCCTCTGCGTCCCGCAAGCCATGGCGCAAGATGTCCCCTCTCGCAACGCAGTTCAGCGAGCGCTGGATGGTCTGGGTAAATCAGAGACCCTGACCGTCAGTCAGCAAGCGGATCAGAAGTTGCTGACCGAAACCCTCGCCCTGCTTGACAGCATCGACAAGGAAGAGGCGAAGGCCAAGACCCAGGCCCAGCGGATCCGCAACCTGCCCACCGAACTCAGAGAGATCAGTGCCAAGCTCGATGCCCTGACCAAGGGCAAGAGTGCCGAGCAGATCAAGAGCGAATACGCCAGCATGAGTCTGGCAGAGCTCGACAGCCGTCAGCCGGAAGTGCTGGCCAACATGCAGGCGGCCCAGGAGGCCCTCGGCGCCATCGGCAGCCAGCTCACCAGCTTGCAGACCCTGCCGGAGCGGGCCCAGGCCAGCATGAGCCGTGCCTACCAGCGCAGTCAGGAGATCCGTACCCGCCTCAACGCAGGTGAAAGCGTCTCCAGCGCCGAGAAGATGAAGCTCGGTGCCGAGCTGGCCCTGCTCGACCTGCAACTGGCCCACCTGCAAAAGGAGCTGGATAACCGTACCAGCATGCAGGATCTGGCGATCAAGCAGCGCGACTACCAGAGTGCCCGTCTCGCCAGCGAAGAGCAGAAACTGCAGCTGTTACAGGATCAGAGCAGCGCCAAGCGCCTCGGCGACACCGAAAAAACCGCCGAGCAGACCGGTGAACTGGTGGCGACCGAAGACAGCCCGCTGGTGCAAAAAGAGCAGGAGCTCAACCACCAGCTCAGCCAGCAGCTGATCGGTGCCACCACCAACCTCAACTCGCTGGTCCAGAAAAACCTGCAAGCCAAGAGCTGGCTGGAGCGCGGCATCCAGACCGAGCGCAACCTCAATGAACAGGTGCAGATGCTCAAGGGCAATCTGCTGCTGTCACGCATCCTCTATCAGCTCTACCAGCAGCTGGAAGCGGCACCCACCATCGCCGTCAAAAATCTGGAAGAGCAGATTGCCGATCTGCATCTGGCCCAGTTTGAACTGAGCCAGCAGCGTGACCAGCTGTTCCAGAAGAACCTCTATCTGGACAATCTGATCGCCGGCAGCAAGGATCCGGTCAGCGAGGAGGACAAGGAGAGCCTTGCCAAGCTGCTCGACACCCGTATCAATCTGCTCGATCAGCTCAACCGCCAACTCGACAGCCAGCTCACCAACGCCATCAGCCTGCAGCTGACCCAGCAGCAGCTGGCGCGGGTCTATGCCTCTATCGAATTTACCCTGCAGCAACACATCTTCTGGGTAAGCAGCAACAAGCCCATCGACAGCAAGTGGTTTATCAGCTGGCCCGCCCAGGCCTACAAACAGGCCTCCGACTGGGTATTGAAACCGGACTGGAAACGCTGGCGCGAAGAGCTGCTGGGGATCTCCCTGCTCGCCTTCCCGTTGCTACTGATCGGCGGCCTGCTGGTCTGGAAACGTCCGGCGCTGGTTGAGCGCGAGAAGAAGATCACCAAGGACCTTGGCCGTTTCCGTCAGGACAGCCAGTGGCACACCCCGCGCGCCCTGCTCTATACCGTGCTGCAACGCCTGCCGGGCAGCATGTTCATTCTGGCTGGCGGTCTGCTGCTCACCTACTGCGGTCTGCTCAGTCCCAAGCTGATGTTCCAGATCACCCTGAACCTCGCCCTCGGTTATCTGGTGTTCAGCGTCTATCTGGCTGTGATGCGCCCGGGCGGCATCGCCGAGACCCACTTCCGGATCCCGAAAGCGGAGCTGCAGGCCAAGCGCAACAGCATGCGCTACATCTGGTTGCCACTGCTGCCGCTCATCATGCTCGCAACCAAGGCGGTGGTTGAACCCTCCACCCTGGGTAACGACGTGATCGGCCAGGCCATGACCCTGACCCTGCTGGGGCTGGCCGCCTATCTGGTGTTCCCCATCTCCCGCGCCCGCATCAAGGGCGAGGCAAGCATGCAGAAGTCGCTGATCGCCATCGCCCTGGCGCTGGCACCGGTGGCGCTGATCGTGCTGGCCGTGCTCGGTTACTACTACACCGCGCTGAAGCTGACCGGTCGCCTGATCGAATCCTTCTACCTCATCATCATCTGGAGCCTGGTCTACCGCACCGCCCTGCGCGGTCTGGAGCTGGCGGCCCGTCGTCTGGCCTACCGCCGTGCGGTGGCCAAGCGTGAGCACAAATCTTCGGAAGATGCGGAAGGGGGCGAGTCCATCGAAGAGCAACCGATGGATCTGGAGGATGTCAGCCAGCAATCTCTGCGTCTGACCCGTACCGTGCTGATGCTGATCTTCGGCGTCGCCTTCTACTGGCTCTGGTCCGATCTGGTCGCGGTCTTCTCCTACCTCGACAGCATGGTGCTGTGGCACCGCAGTGAAGGCACCGGCGCCAACGCCGTGCTGTTCCCCATCAGCCTGAGTGATGTGCTGATCGGCTTCCTGCTGCTCGGCGGTGCCTGGTCACTGGCACGCAACCTGCCGGGCTTGCTGGAGGTGCTGGTGCTCTCCAAGCTCAACCTGGCTCAGGGTACCGCCTACGCCATCACCACCATGCTCAACTACGTGCTGATCGGCTTTGGCTCCCTGACCGCTCTCTCCATGATGGGCGTGCAGTGGGACAAGCTGCAGTGGGTAGCGGGTGGTCTGTCAGTCGGTATCGGTTTCGGTATGAAGGAGATCCTCTCCAACTTCGTCTCCGGCATCATCATCCTGTTCGAGCGTCCGGTACGGATCGGTGACACTGTCACCATCGGCTCCTTCTCCGGTACCGTCTCGCGGATCCGCATTCGCGCCACCACCCTGACCGACTTCGACCGCAAAGAGGTGATCATCCCCAACCAGCAACTGATGACAGAACGGCTCATCAACTGGTCGCTGAGTGACACCGTCACCCGGGTGATCGTACGGGTGGGCGTGGCGTATGGCTCGGATCTCGAGCTGACCCGCACCCTGCTCAAGCAGGCGGCCGACGAAAACAGCCGCGTGCTGAAAGACCCAGCCCCCATCGTCTACTTCCTCACCTTTGGCGCCAGCACGCTGGATCACGAGCTGCGCTTCTTCGTGAGCGAACTGGGTGATCGCAACCCGGCGGTAGACGAGTTGAACCGCAAGATCGACCAGCTGTTCCGCGAGAACGGCATCGAGATCGCCTTCAACCAGATGGATGTCTACATCAAGAACATGCAGGGCGAAGAGCAGAAGGTGGAGTCCAACTCCGCCGCTCTGCCACCTCCCGCGGAAGATGGCAAGCAGCCAGCCTGATAGCGAACTGCACTGATCTGATGACAACAGCCGCTCACCCAGGTGAGCGGCTTTTTTATGTTCCCGTTGCCACGACCGTCCACTCAGGCAACCGCCGGAGAGTGATAAATGAGTTTACCCGCTGCGGTCTCTCACCTAATGTAGGCTGACGAACGGGAGAGCAGGGAGCCGCGTTTTCGCCCATGGATGACCAACAACTAGAGCACATTCTGTTTCGCTCCTTTGATGTGATCCCGCTCCCAATCCTGGTGTCCGAGTCGACAGCCAGCCAGGGTCATATGTCACCCGACCGGATCCCCCTGCGTCGCCATCTCTTCCTCAACAGGGCCTTTCGCGAACAGCTGGGCTATGAGCTGCAGGATCTGCCGGACATGGAGAGCTGGTTTCACCTCGCCTATCCCGATGAGAGCTATCGCAACTCGGTAATTCAGGCCTGGCATAACCAGATAGAGCAGAGCCTGCACCATGGACTGGAGGTCGCCGAGATGCCGGCGCTGATCCGATGCAAGAGTGGCCACTCTCGCTGGTTTATCGTCACCGCCCAGCTGGGGGCAGATGCCATCCCGGATAGCCATATCGTCACCTTTCGCGATATCCACGACCTGCAATGCATGGTAGAAGAGGTGAGCCGCCTCTCCTGCACCGATCCCCTCACCGAACTGACCAACCGGCGTGGCGCCCAGCAACAGCTGCAGGCTCTCTGGTTGCAGGGCCAGCCCCTCTCGGTGGTGTTGGGAGATATCGACCATTTCAAGCAGGTCAATGACCGCTACGGCCACCCTGCGGGCGATGCCGCACTCTGCGCCGTCGCCCATGCCATGGCGGGCCAGTTGTTGCCCGGGGAAAGCCTGGCCCGTTGGGGTGGAGAGGAGTTTCTGTTGATCCTGCCAGACTGCAGCATTGAGCAGGCGGCACAACGTGCCGAGCAACTGCGCCAGCATGTCAGTACCACCCGCTTGCCATGGCAAGGAGAACAGATCGCGCTAACCATCAGTCTGGGGTGTGCCGGCATGAAGGGTCAGGAGAGCATCGACTATCTGCTGATGATGGCAGACCGAGCCCTTTATCAGGCGAAGGAGCAGGGACGTAACCGGGTGGTCATGTCGGCACAATAGCCTGATAGCCAGAAAGGGAAGCTCGCACGCAACCATAAAAAAACCGAAGCACCAGGCTTCGGTTTTTTACTGCGGCAACTGGCATAGGCCAGCCGACCATTACTTCTTGATGCGGATAACCGGAGTCTCGCCCACAGTCACGGCACCAGTCATCTTCACCAGCTCTTTGATCTCGTCCATGTTGGAGATGACCACCGGAGTCAGGGTAGATTTGGCTTTTGCTTCCAGAACGGCCAGATCGAATTCGATGATGGTGTCACCGCGCTTGACCTGCTGGCCTTCCTGAGCGATACGCTTGAAGCCTTCGCCTTTCAGTTCAACGGTGTCGATACCGAAGTGAACGAACAGCTCGATACCAGAGTCGGACTCCAGAGAGAACGCATGGTTGGTCTCGAAGATTTTGCCGATGGTGCCGTCGCACGGAGCAACCATCTTGTTGCCAGCCGGCTTGATGGCGATGCCGTCACCCACGATCTTCTCGGCGAAGACAACGTCAGGCACATCTTCGATCGGCACGATTTCGCCAGACAGCGGAGCAAAGATTTCGATGCCGCCGGTATCAGCGCTATCGTCGGACACCAGTTTCTTCAGTTTGTCGAACAGACCCATAGTAAAAGCTCCTAAAGATGATTTGTCGCTGTTTGCAGCCGATCTTAGCAGACTGCCTTCTGCTTGATAAAGTTATCTACGCACGCTTCGATTTCAGCAGCGGTGGCAAAGCTCAATGCCTGGTCAGCCATTGCCTTCACATCTTCGAAGCTGGTGTTGCGGATAAGCTTCTTGATACGCGGTACAGAGATGGCGCTCATGGAGAACTCATCCAGACCCATACCCAGCAGCAGCAGGGTGGCGCGCTCGTCACCAGCCAATTCACCACACATACCGGTCCACTTGCCTTCGGCGTGGGAAGCATCGATAACCATCTTGATCAGGGTCAGGACGGAGGGTGACAGCGGGTTGTACATAGCGGAGATCATCTCGTTACCGCGATCGACAGCCAGGGTGTACTGGGTCAGGTCGTTGGTACCGATACTGAAGAAATCCACTTCCTTGGCCAGATGATGAGCCATCACGGCAGCGGCCGGGGTCTCGATCATGATACCCACTTCGATGGATTCATCAAAGGCTTTGCCTTCAGCACGCAGTTCGGCTTTCAGCGTCTCCACGGTAGCTTTCAGGCTACGGAACTCTTCGACAGAGATGATCATCGGGAACATGATGCGCAGTTTGCCGAAGGCAGACGCACGCAGAATGGCCCGCAGCTGAGCGTGCATGATGTCTTCGCGGTCGAAGAAAATACGCACGGCACGCCAGCCCAGGAAGGGGTTCATCTCTTTCGGGAAATTCATGTACGGCAGCTCTTTGTCGCCGCCAATGTCCATGGTACGCACGATGATCGGCTGATCCGGCATCGCTTCGGCCACTTCTTTGTAGGCTTTGAACTGCTCGTCTTCGGTCGGCAGCGCGTCACGGTCCATGAACAGGAACTCGGTACGGTACAGACCCACGCCTTCGGCGCCATTACGGATGGCACCTTCGGTATCCTTGACGGTACCGATGTTGGCGCACACTTCGACCTGGTGACCATCCAGCGTGATGGCAGGCAGATCTTTCAGCTTGGCCAGCTCATCTTTCTCGGCCTGGAACTGAGCCTGGAACTTCTTGGCTTCGGTCAGCTGTTCAGCGGTCGGATTGATGATGATCTGGTTGTTGATCGCATCCAGCACCAGCATGTCACCGTTCTTGACGCGCTCGGTGATGTCGTTGGTGCCTACCACGGCCGGCAGCTCCAGGGAGCGGGCCATGATGGAGGTGTGAGAGGTACGGCCACCGATGTCGGTGACGAAACCCAGCACATATTTCAGGTTGATTTGAGCGGTTTCAGACGGGGTCAGGTCTTTGGCGACCAGGATCACCTCTTCGTCGATGGTGCTCAGGTTGACAACGGCGATGCCCAGTACGTTCTTGACCAGACGGGTACCGATGTCACGGAAGTCGGTAGCGCGTTCGCGCAGATAAGGGTCATCCAGCTCGGCCATCATCTTGGCGTACTGTTCGATCACCTCATAGATGGCTTTGTCAGCGGAAGCCTTGTTCTCTTTGATGAAGGATTTGATATCCCCTTCCAGCTCCTCATCTTCGAGCAGCATGATGTGGCCTTCGAAGATGGCCTCTTTTTCCTCACCGAAGGTGCGACCGGCCATCTCTTTGATGGCTTCCAGCTGGGTAGCTGACTTGGTACGAGCTTCGAGGAAACGGTTGATCTCGGCATCAATCTGGTCAGCAGAGATTTTGCCCTGATTGATAACGATTTCATCTTCTTTAAGAAGAAGCGCCTTACCGAATGCGATACCGGGGGACGCAAGAATGCCAGATATCATAATCCTTCCTATTAAAACGACTGTGGGGGAGGAATCTAAAGCTGGATTACTCCAGCTCGTCCATCAGGGCAACCAGCTTCTCAACAGCTTGCTGAGCATCCGGGCCATCAGCCTGGATAGTTACGTTGGTACCCTTGGTCAGGCCCAGGGTCTGCAGCTTGAACAGGCTCTTGGCGCTGGCGGACTTGCCACCGGAGACCACAGTGATCTCGCTTTGGAATTCTTTGGCTTCTTTCACGAACTGAGCTGCCGGACGGGTGTGCAGGCCGTTTTCAGCAGTAATAACAACAGACTTCTCGTACATGGTTTCACCCCATATTATTGATATTTTTTGGTGGATTGGTCGTTTTTGAAGCAACCTGACCCACCGTGTCAGTATGGATATGTTGTAAAGTAACGAAAGCAGACCCGCAATGGTTTAATCCAGGTCAAGTTTCTGTGCAGTAATCGGCGCGCTGGTTGGCAATTTTCAGTTATTGGGCTACAAGCCGCATCAGGACTGGCCTGAAATTATTTTATAACGAAAAATAACACTTTGTTACTTTGTGATACCCAGCCAGCAAACACCGCGTGACGCCGCACAGGATATGAGATTTAGAGCGGAATGTCTGCTTTTTTTCTCACTCCGGAACTTGTTATTTTACCCCAAAAAATAAGGATCAAGTGACACTAACAGGGGTTGAGTCTAGCCCATAAAGAAGCGGCGCTCCTGGGAGCGCCGCTGTTTTGAAAGATTCCGATCAGTTACTGCTGCAGTTCCTGCTCGCTGAACACCCCGGCAAACAGGGCGCTGGAGAGGTAACGCTCCGCCGCACTCGGCAGAATGACCACTATGGTTTTGCCCGCAAATTCCGGCAGCTCGGCCAGACGGCTGGCAGCCACCACCGCAGCACCGGAGCTGATACCGGCCAGGATCCCCTCCTCCTCCATCAGGCGGCGGGCCATCTCGATGGCTTCATCGCTGGTCACCTTCTCCACCCGGTCGATGAGGGAGAGGTCCAGGTTGCCCGGGATAAAGCCTGCGCCGATCCCCTGGATCTTGTGGGGGCCCGGTTTGATCTCTTCCCCGGCCAACTTCTGACTGATGACCGGCGACTCGGCCGGTTCGACCGCGACAGAGACCACCGCCTTGCCCTGGGTCTTCTTCAGATAGCGGGAGACACCGGTAATGGTGCCACCGGTACCGACCCCGGCCACGAACACATCCACCTCACCGTCAGTGGCATCCCAAATCTCGGGGCCAGTGGTCTTTTCGTGGATCTCCGGGTTGGCCGGGTTTTCAAACTGTTGCAGCAACACATACTTGCCCGGCTCGGATTCGAGGATCTCGTTGGCCTTGGCAATGGCCCCCTTCATGCCGAGCGGCCCTTCGGTCAGCACCAGATTGGCACCGAGCGCCTTGAGCAGCTTGCGGCGCTCCAGGCTCATGGTGGCCGGCATGGTCAGGGTGATGGGATAGCCGCGAGCCGCCGCGACAAAGGCCAGAGCAATGCCCGTGTTGCCGCTGGTGGGCTCGATGATCTCCTTACCCTTGGTCAGGATGCCGCGCTTCTCGGCATCCCAGATCAGGTTGGCACCGATACGGCACTTGACGCTGAAGCTGGGGTTGCGGCTCTCGATCTTGGCCAGCACGCGACCTTTGGTAACACGGTTGAGACGAACCAGCGGGGTGTGACCGATAGTCTGGCTGTTGTCCTCAAAAATTTTGCTCATGGCGCTATCCCTGTGTTTGTTACGACGATGAAACAAGATTACCCTGTGGTTTCTGAATGAGAAGTGACTATTCGTTATAACCATATGGTATTACAACATATAGAGCTTATTCTCTCTGGCCCCTGACTCCGGGCGCCAATCGTCAAAGGAACCGACGTTATGGGATTTTCAGGAAGCAGCCAGTATCTCGCCTCCGATGCATTGAAGATGGCGGTCAATGCCGCCATCACCCTCGAAAAACCGCTGCTGATCAAAGGGGAGCCGGGCACCGGCAAGACGGTGCTGGCGGAAGCGGTCGCCGACCATCTCGGCACCGACCTCATTGCCTGGCATATCAAGTCCACCACCAAGGCCCAACAGGGACTCTACGAATATGATGCGGTGGCCCGGCTGCGGGACTCCCAGCTCGGCGACCCCAGAGTGGCCGATATCAGCCACTACATTCGTAAAGGCAAACTGTGGCAGGCCTTCAGCTCCGAGCAGCGACCTGTGCTGCTGATCGACGAGATCGACAAGGCCGACATCGAATTCCCCAACGATCTGCTGCTGGAGCTGGATCGGATGGAGTTCGACGTCTACGAAACCGGCGAGCGAGTCAAGGCACGCCAGCGGCCTGTGGTCATCATCACCTCCAACAATGAGAAAGAGCTGCCGGACGCCTTCCTGCGCCGCTGTTTCTTCCACTACATCCGCTTCCCCGACAAGGCCGAGATGCAGGCCATCGTCAAACTCCACTACCCCGACCTCAAGGAGAGCCTGCTTGGCGAGGCAATGGAGCTCTTCTTCGAACTGCGCGAAGTAGAGGGGCTGCGCAAGAAGCCCTCCACCTCGGAACTACTGGACTGGATCCGCCTGCTCTTGGCCGACGATATCGCCCCCGAGGCGATGCGCGCCCGCGAGCCCGGCAAGCTGGTGCCCGCGCTATATGGCGCCCTGCTCAAGACCGAGCAGGATTTGCATCTCTTCGAGAAGCTCGCCTTTCTGGCCCGGCGCGGCAGCTGACCCATGCTGATCGACTTTTTTACCCACCTGCGCCGCCACAAGCTCCCCTGCAGCCTGCGTGAGCTGCTGGACTTGCACGCCGCGCTGGCAGCCCGGCTGGTCGCTGCCGATATGGACGAGTTCTACCAACTCTCCCGCTGCCTGCTGGTAAAAGACGAGGCCCACTACGATCGCTTCGATCGCGCCTTCGCCGAATACTACGAAGGGCTGGAAGCCATCCCCCTGCTGCCGGAGAGCCTGCCCGAGGAGTGGCTGCGCAAGGAGTTCGAACGGCTGTTGAGCCCAGAGGAGAAGGCGCTGCTCACATCCCTCGGCGGACTCGACAAGCTGCTGGAAACCCTTAACCAGCGATTACGCGAGCAGAAAGAGCGCCACGCCGGTGGCAACAAGTGGGTGGGAACCGGTGGCAGCAGCCCGTTTGGCCACGGCGGTTTTCACCCCGAGGGCATCCGCATGGGTGGAGAAGGGCAGCACGGCAAGGCGACCAAGGTGTGGGAGGCCCGCCACTATCGCAACTTCAGCGACGACTCGCCGCTAGGCCAGCGCGCCATCCAGCTGGCGCTGCGCAAGCTAAGACGCTGGGTGCGCAAAGGCAATCCCGACGAGCTGGATCTCGACGACACCATAAAAAGTTCTGCCCGCCAGGGCTGGCTCGATGTGAAGCTGCGGCCCGAGCGCCACAACGGGGTCAAACTGTTGGTCTTTTTCGATGTCGGAGGCTCCATGGATGCCCACGTGGCCGAGGTGCAGCGCCTCTTCTCCGCCCTGCGCCACGAGTTCAAGCATCTGGAGTACTTCTATTTTCACAACTGCCTCTACGACTTCGTCTGGAAGGATAACGCCCGCCGCTTTGAGGAGCGGTTCGATACCCTGCGGCTGCTGCGCACCTATGGCAGCGACTACCGGGTGATCCTGGTGGGGGATGCCACCATGGGCCCCTACGAGATCACCTGGCCGGGCGGCAGTGTCGAGCAGTGGAACGAGGAGTCGGGTCAGGTGTGGCTCACCCGCTTGCAGCAGCACTTTCCCAAACTGGTGTGGATCAATCCCACCCCGCGGCGGGAGTGGCTCTGGCATCCCTCCATCAAACTGATGAATGACGTGGTTGGCGGACGGATGCATCCGCTGACCCTGGCGGGTCTCGCTGCGGCGATCAACCAGCTCTAACCCTCTCTACCCTATAAACCGACAAGCCGGGAACGCACCCGGCGAGGAGCAAAGATGACCTCTATCGTGATCAGTGGCTCAGGCCTCTATACCCCACCCTTTGCCGTCAGCAATGAAGAGCTGGTGGCCGCCTTCAACCAGTATGTGGATCTCTACAACGAGGAGAACGCCTCCGCCATCGATGCCGGCCAGCTTCCCGCCAAGCAGCACTCCAGCTGCGAGTTCATCGAGAAGGCATCCGGCATCAAGAGCCGTTATCTGGTGAGCCGCGAGGGAGTACTCAATCCCGATATCATGCAACCGCTGCTGGCGGAGCGGCCCGATGAGATGCCCTCCATCATGGTGGAGATGGCGGTGGCCGCCGCCGAGCAGGCACTGATCGCCGCCGGTCGCGAGCCGGGAGAGATCGACTTGGTCATCGTCGCCGCCTCCAACATGCCGCGCCCCTACCCAGCGCTGGCCATCGAGCTGCAGCATTATCTGGGGGCGAGCGGCATGGCCTTTGACATGAACGTGGCCTGCTCGTCTGCCACCTTCGGCATCAAGACAGCCGCCGATATGCTGGCGGCAGGCACCGCCAAACTGGCGCTGGTAGTCAATCCGGAGATCTGCTCGGGACACCTCAATTTCCGGGACAGAGACAGTCACTTTATCTTCGGCGATGCCTGCACCGCGGTGCTGCTGGAGCGGGAGGCCGATTGCAAGGTGGCCAATCCGTGGCAACTGGTGGCCAGCAAGCTGGTGACCCAGTACTCCAACAACATCCGCAACAACTTCGGCTTTCTGAACCGGCTGAGCCCGCGCACCCGCTACGGCGACGACAAGCTGTTTCGCCAGCAGGGGCGCAAGGTGTTCAAGGAGGTGTTGCCGCTGGTGTGCGACCAGATAGCCAACCAGCTCGATGAGCAGGGCTGGCCTGCCGAGAGCCTGAACCGGCTCTGGCTCCATCAGGCCAACCTCACCATGAACCAGTTCATC
This sequence comes from Aeromonas sp. 601039, assembly GCF_049174415.1. Lineage (NCBI taxonomy): Bacteria > Pseudomonadati > Pseudomonadota > Gammaproteobacteria > Aeromonadales > Aeromonadaceae > Aeromonas > Aeromonas sp. 601039. The sequence continues at coordinate 92,533 of NZ_JAAKTL010000011.1, read as the reverse complement.
GGTCGCAAGCTGCTGGGTCACGATGCCAGCCAGCAGGAGGCGCCGGTCATTCTTGATAGCTATGGTAATACCAGCTCGGCGGGTTCCATCATCGCGTTTCATCTGTACAATCGCGACCTTCCTGCGGGGGCCCGCGGCGTACTTTGCTCCTTTGGCGCTGGCTACTCCATCGGTAGCCTGCTGCTACAACGACAGTAACAGAGTGCGCGGGGAGAGTGGCCCGCGCCCTGTACTCTGATTGGGGTTTGGCGCTGTTTCGCCGCTAGCCCCGCTCTCGGTTCACCCTTACGAGAGGAGAAAACGGGCATAAATAGTGGCCAGACCATGACTATTGATCCGAAAACACCGTACTACTGTGACAACGCATACCGACAAGCCATTGATGAAAAACTTATTTTTCAGATTGGTTGCAATTTTTGAGTACCATGGTGCAACGGGGCGATATCTGGATCACAAGATGACAGGAAAAGGCTGCAATTTGTCATCCTTTGCCAATGATGGCTTCCAATGAATTCGAGGTTTGCTATCATCCGGAGACATTTCTTATCTGTCGCCGGCTACAAAAGAATCCCCTCATGTACACACAGTTCTTCGGCCTATCGGAACCGCCTTTCTCCATCTCGCCCAATCCCAAATACCTCTATATGAGTGAGCGCCACGGCGAAGCCCTTGCTCACCTCAACTACGGATTGCAGGATGGTGGCGGCTTTGTGCTGCTGACCGGCGAAGTGGGCACCGGCAAAACCACCGTCTCCCGCTGCCTGTTGCAGCAGTTGCCAGCAGAGACCGAGATCGCCTACATCCTCAACCCCTCCCTGACCGAACGGGATCTGCTGGCCGCCATCTGTGACGAGTTTCAACTCACCTACCCCGCCGAGGCCGGGATCAAGCAACTGTTCGACCTTATCCGCGACCACCTGCTGGCCAACCTGACCGCAGGCAAGCGCAGCGTGGTACTGGTGGATGAGGCCCAACATCTGTTGCCCGAGGTATTGGAGCAGTTGCGTCTGCTGACCAACCTGGAAACCGACGAGAAAAAACTGCTGCAAATCGTGCTGATCGGCCAACCCGAACTGCAACAGATGCTGCGCCTGCCCCTGTTGCGCCAACTGGCCCAGCGCATCACCGCCCGCTACCACCTGCTGCCCCTCTCCGCCACCGATGTGGATGCCTACGTCCGCTTCCGGCTGCAAGTAGCCGGTTGTGTGCAGCCCATTTTTACCCCCAGAGCGATCCAGACGCTGCATCGGCTCTCCGGCGGCATTCCGCGCCTGATCAACCTCATCTGCGATCGCGCCCTGCTCGCAGCCTTCGCCCGTGGCAGCTACAAGATTGTCCATGGCGACATCAGCCAGGCGGCGTTCGAGGTGAGCGGCGTCCGTGATGAGGGAAGCTGGCTTTCCGGTCTGATGGTGACACTGGCTGGCGCCTTGCTGGTAGCAGCAGGCTGGTGGGGCTGGCAATTTTTCGGCGTATTCCCCGAACGGCCTGTGGTCAAGGTCGAGGTGCCTGTCACCGTTGACGAGACCGCCGAACAACAAGATCAGTTGACCGAGGCCATCAATCAGGCCCTCGACCCCGAGAGCGCCATGCAGAATCTCTATCGGGTCTGGGGCTATGAACCGGAACCGTTCGATGCCACCTGTGACAACGCCCCTCGCGCCGGTCTGCGCTGCCAGGAGGGAGAGGCAAGCCTCGAGGAGCTGCGCGCCCTGCAGCATCCCGCCATGATCACGCTCACTGACCAGAATGGCGGTCTCTATTACGCCACCCTGGTCAATCTGGGGCCAAGCAAGGCCAGCCTGATGATCGGCAACCAGAGCTGGCAAGTGGATCGCCAGTGGCTCACCGACAACTGGGGTGGCAGCTATACCCTGCTCTGGCGCATGCCGAAAGGGGGCGTCAGCCTGATCGCCAGCAATGCCGGACAGACCCAGATCCAGTGGCTCGACAACGCCCTGAGTCGAGCATTGCAACAACCCGAACGCAAGGTGCGCCGTTTCGATGGCGAGCTCAAGACCAAACTGCAGCAGTTCCAGCGGGATCAGGGGCTCACCCCTGATGGCATCGCCGGCAGCAACACCCTGCTGCGGCTCAACGCTCTCTCCGGCGAACCCATGCCAAGACTGGAGGAGGCCTCCTGATGTCTACCCTGCTCAATGCTCTGCGCCGTGCCCAGCAGCCTTCGCAACAGAGCCATATTCCCGCCATGGGGCTGGCAGTAGCCCGCGAAGAGACGCAACCCGCGCGCCGTATCGGCTGGCTGCTGGCCCCCCTTGCCCTGCTGCTGGGGGCGGGTGCCAACTATGGCTGGCATCTAATCCACCTGCGTCCCATCGAGGAGAAGGTGGAGGTAAAAGAGGTGATTGCCTCCCCCTTCGTGCGGGTTGAGCCCAAGGCGATGGTGACCCGTCCGCTGCCCCCGCCCCTGCCGGAACCTGTAGTGCAGCAGCCCAGGGTCGCAGCGGCTGCCAGCAATCCGGCAGCCAGTCGACCAACCTTGGCCGAACAATTGATGCGCGCCCTCAACGAAACACCGCTGCAACAGGAATCGGGTACAGTTTCCCAAAGCGTGCAGCCGACCCAGTTGATGTCGCTGAATGCCGCTCCGCTTTCGGTTCGCCAGCAAGTGCCCGCATTCAGCTATGGCTCCCATGTGTTCTCATCCAATCCGGCCAAGCGGGCCGTGGTGCTCAATGGCCGCGAATACCGGGAAGGGAGCGAGATAGCCCCCGGGGTCGTGCTCGCCACCATCGACCAGCAGTACATTGTGCTGGATATCGGAGGCCAGAGCGTAACCCTCAAGGCGTTGCAGGATTGGCAAGGGTGAGTACACACCTTCCCCTGATAATCGCTGGCAAGCAGGATGCACCTCGCCTGAGTGCCACTTTTATGAGCATTCAAAGGTTTACGGTGTGATGAAATATCCATTTTTACGGTTTGGTGCGCCCCGACCCGTTGTGTCACAGCACGCAGCCGTACACAATACGCAGCCGCCCCAGAGCCTGGAATTTGTTGATTAATATGACGCTACGATTCAGGGATGACATCTTGACCCTGCTGCTGGCCCGGTGCCGACAGCTTCCTTTGACTCGCGTCACCGGAGTGTTCTTTCTGGTGCTGCTGCTGATGCTGGCCCAGCAGAGCGCAGCCCTCACCTGGCGCTTGCTCACTCTGGCAAACCCGCAATCCAACCAGCCGTGGCAACCCTCCACCGTGGCGGTCAGCGGCCAAAGCAGCCCGCGCCTTGAACTGGGCGAGGTGAGCCGACTGGCGCTGTTTGGCAAGGCGATCCCCAAGGCGCAGGCAAAAACCGCCGTGGCCGCCAATGCGCCGCGCACCCAGCTTAATGCCCAGCTCAACGGGGTGTTGGCAAGCTCGGATCCGGCCAAATCCATCGCCATCATCGCCATGTCCGGCATCCAGAACTCCTACGGGGTTGGCGACATGATTGACGGCACCCAAGCGCGGATCCGGCAGGTCTATCCGGATCGAGTCATCATAGAGCGGGATGGCCGCGACGAGACCCTGATGCTGGATGGCGAGGAGTATGGCAAGCCGCTACCGCAAACAACAAATACCACTCTCCTTGGCTCTCTGCGCAGCGAGCTGATGGCCGATCCGGGCAAGATCACTGATTACCTCAATATTTCACCGGTTCAGATGGATGGCCGCATGGCCGGTTATCGCCTCAACCCGGGCAACAATCCGGAATTTTTCAACCAAAGCGGGCTGCAGGCCAATGATCTGGCCATCAGCATCAACGGACTGGACCTGCGTGACAACATGCAAGCCATGCAGGCGATGCAGCAGCTGGCTGGCGCAACGGAAATGACAGTAACCGTCGAGCGGCAGGGCGAACAGTTCGACATCTATGTGCGCTTGTCAGAATAATGATTTGGAGTCGTACCAATAATGACCACTAAAGGGAAAGGCTGGCGTCTGGCCACTATCGCAGCGGCTCTGATGATGGCGGGCTCAGCCTGGGCCACCGAGTACTCTGCCAGCTTCAAGAACGCCGACATCGAAGAGTTCATCAATACGGTGGGCAAAAACCTCAACAAGACCATCATCATAGAGCCCTCGGTGCGCGGCAAGATCAACGTGCGCAGCTACGACCTGCTCAACGAGGAGCAGTACTACCAGTTCTTCCTGAGTGTGCTCGATGTCTACGGCTTTGCCGTGGTGCCGATGAATAACGGCGTGCTCAAGGTGCTCCGCTCGCGGGATGCCAAAACCTCCGCCATTCCGGTGGTGGATGGCAATAACCCGGGAGTGGGCGACGAGATGGTGACCAGAGTCGTGCCGGTACGCAACGTCTCGGTGCGTGAACTGGCTCCCCTGCTGCGCCAGCTCAACGACAACGCCGGTGGGGGCAACGTGGTGCACTACGAGCCATCAAACGTGCTGCTCATCACCGGCCGCGCCGCCGTGGTCAACCGTCTGGTGGAAGTGGTGAACCGGGTCGACCGCGCAGGCGATCAGGATGTGGACATCATCAAGCTGAGATATGCCTCGGCCGGCGAGATGGTGCGGCTGGTGACCAACCTCAACAAGGATGGCAATCCACAAGGGGGCACCGCCTCCCTGTTGCTGTCGCCCAAGGTGGTGGCCGACGAGCGTACCAACTCTGTGGTGGTGAGCGGTGAGCCGAAAGCGCGCGCCCGCATCATCCAGATGGTTCGCCAGCTCGACCGCGACCTGCAGAGTCAGGGCAACACCCGGGTCTTCTATCTCAAATATGGCAAGGCCAAGGATATGGTCGATGTGCTCAAGGGGGTCAGCTCCAGCATCGAGGCTGACAAGAAGGGGGGCGGAGCAACCACAGGGGGCGCCAGCATCGGCGGTGGCAAGCTGGCCATCTCTGCCGACGAGGCAACCAATGCCCTGGTCATCACCGCCCAGCCGGATGTGATGGCGGAACTGGAGCAGGTGGTGGCCAAGCTCGATATCCGTCGCGCCCAGGTGCTGGTAGAAGCGATCATCGTCGAAATTGCCGACAGTGACGGCCTCAATCTGGGCGTGCAGTGGGCCAACACCAACGCTGGCGGCACCCAATTTACCAACACAACACTGCCCATTGGCGGAGCCATCGCAGCCGGTAAGGATTACCAGGATGGCAATACCGAGACAGCTACCAACTTGCTTGGGAGCTTTAACGGGATGGCCGCCGGTTTCTATCACGGCGATTGGGCCATGTTGGCGACGGCTCTCGCCTCCAATACCAAGAGCGATATTCTCTCAACCCCGAGTATCGTCACCATGGACAACAAGGAGGCCTCCTTCAATGTCGGACAGGAGGTGCCGGTGCAGAGCGGTTCACAAAGCTCCACCACCAGCGATCAGGTGTTCAACACCATAGAGCGCAAGACGGTGGGCACCAAGCTGACGGTTACGCCGCAGATTAACGAAGGGGACTCGGTACTGCTCAACATCGAGCAGGAGGTCTCCAGCGTCGCCAAGGTCGTATCAGACAGTACCAAGGGACTAGGCCCCACCTTCGATACCCGCACGGTGAAAAACGCCGTACTGGTGAAGAGTGGCGAGACAGTGGTACTGGGTGGCCTGATGGATGAGCAGACCAAGGAGGAAGTTTCCAAGGTGCCGTTACTCGGCGATATCCCGGTACTGGGTTACCTGTTCCGCTCCACCAGCACCAACACCAACAAGCGCAACCTGATGGTCTTTATCCGGCCCACCATCTTGCGTGATGCGGAGGTTTATACCGGCGTCTCCAGTAACAAGTACAGCCTGTTCCGCGCCGAACAGCTCAATGCTGCCGCCCAGGAGGGGTATCTCACCTCGCCCGCCCGTCAGGTTTTGCCCGTCTATGGCCAGGATGTGATGATGTCACCCGAAATCCGGCAGGAAGTGGAAAATCAGATGGAGCAGATAAAACGCCGCCAGCAGAACACAGCTGACAGCACCACCCCCTTTGTGCAGAGCCGTCCCTGATGAGTGCCTACCATCTTGATGGCGGCGAGTTGCCGCCCCCGCTGCCGGAGCTGCCCTTCGCCTTTGCCCGCAACTTCGGGGTGATCCTGATTGAGCGGGACGGCGCTCCTGTGCTGCAGTGCCGCCCCGGCGTCACCCCGCAGGCCCTGCTGGAAGTGCGGCGGGTAGCAGGTTGCAGCTTCGCGGTGGAGCAGCTCGACAACGAGGCCTTCGAAGAGCTGCTGATGGCCCACTATCAGCGCGACTCCTCCGAGGCACGCCAGCTGATGGAAGATCTCGGCAACGAGATGGACTTCTTCGCCCTGGCCGAAGAGCTGCCGCAAAGCGAAGATCTGCTGGACGCCGATGACGACGCCCCCATCATTCGCCTCATCAACGCCATGTTGAGCGAGGCGATCAAGGAGGAGGCCTCCGATATCCATATCGAGACCTTCGAGCGGGCACTGGTCATTCGTTTTCGCATCGATGGGGTGCTGCGGGAGATCCTGCGTCCCCATCGCAAGCTGGCATCACTCCTGGTCTCGCGGATCAAAGTCATGTCGCGGATGGATATCGCCGAGAAGCGGGTGCCGCAGGATGGCCGTATCTCATTGCGCATCGGCGGCCGCGCCGTCGACGTGCGGGTCTCCACCATGCCGTCCAGCTACGGCGAGCGGGTGGTACTCCGTCTGCTCGACAAGAACACCATTCGCCTCGAGCTCAAGCAGCTCGGCATGACGGCGCGCAACCGCAGCATCATCAGCGAGCTTATCCGCAAGCCCCACGGCATCATTCTGGTCACCGGCCCGACCGGTTCCGGTAAATCCACCACCCTCTATGCGGCGCTCTCCGAAATCAACTCGCGGGATCGCAACATCCTGACGGTGGAAGACCCCATCGAATATGACCTCGAAGGGGTGGGCCAGACCCAGGTCAACAGCAAGGTGGACATGACCTTCGCCCGCGGTCTGCGCGCCATTCTGCGCCAAGACCCGGACGTAGTGATGGTGGGGGAAATCCGAGATCTGGAAACCGCCCAGATCGCGGTACAGGCCTCCCTCACCGGTCACCTGGTAATGTCGACCCTGCACACCAACACCGCCATCGGCGCCATCACCCGGATGCGGGACATGGGGATCGAGCCCTTCCTGCTCTCCTCGTCCCTGCTGGCGGTACTGGCCCAGCGGCTGGTGCGTACCCTCTGCCCCGATTGTCGCGCCTCGCGTCCGGCCACCGAGCAGGAGCGACTTGCAATGGGTATCACACTGGAACCTGATCAGCCTATCTGGCATCCGGTGGGCTGCGAACAGTGCAACCACACCGGCTACCGTGGCCGAACCGGTATCCACGAGCTGGTGGTGATCGATGAAGCAGTGCGTGAAGCCATTCACAGCGCCAGCGGCGAGCTCGCCATCGAGCGGCTGATCCGCGGCCACACCCCCAGCATCCGCCGTGACGGCATCGACAAGGTCCTCAAGGGGCAGACCAGCCTCGAAGAGGTACTGCGCGTGACCCGGGAAGATTGAGATGGCGGCATTCGAATACAAGGCCCTCGACAACAAGGGGCGCAGCAAGAGCGGTGTGATGGAGGGCGACTCGGCCCGTCAGGTACGCCAGCTGCTGCGTGAACAGGGGCTCACCCCCCTCGAGGTGAACGAGACCACCGAGAAGGCGAAACGGGAAGCGACCCGCTTCGCCCTGTTTCGTCGTGGTGCCAGCACTGCCGAGCTGGCCCTGATCACTCGCCAGCTGGCCACTCTGGTGGGCGCCGGTCTCACCATCGAAGAGGCGCTCAAGGCGGTGGCCGAGCAGTGCGAAAAGGCCCACTTGCGCTCTCTGGTGGCAACCGTGCGCAGCAAGGTAGTGGAAGGTTATTCGCTGGCCGACTCGCTGGGGGCTTTTCCCCATGTGTTCGACCAGCTGTTTCGCTCCATGGTGGCGGCCGGTGAAAAATCGGGCCATCTGGAAAAAGTGCTCAACCGCCTCGCCGACTACACCGAGCAGCGCCAGCACATGCGCACCAAGCTGCTGCAGGCGATGATCTACCCCATCGTGCTCACCTGTGTCGCCATCGGGGTTATCTCGATCCTGCTTACCGCCGTGGTACCCAAGGTGGTGGCCCAGTTTGAACACATGGGCCAGCAACTGCCGGGCACCACCCGCTTTCTCATCGGTACCAGCGAGCTGATGCAGGCCTACGGCCTCTGGTTTCTGCTGCTGATCTTCCTTGGCAGCTTTGTCTGGCGCTGGTGGCTCACCGATGAAAAGCGTCGCCGACGCTGGCATCAGGTACTGCTCGGTCTGCCGGTGATTGGCCGGGTCAGTCGCGGTCTCAACACCGCCCGCTTCGCCCGTACTTTAAGCATCCTCAACGCCAGCGCGGTGCCGCTGCTGGAGGGGATGAAGATCTCCGGCGAAGTGCTCTCCAACGACTTTGCCAGAATGCGCATTCTCGAGGCCGCCGAACGGGTGCGCGAGGGGACCAGTCTGCGCAAGTCGCTGACCGAGACCAAGATTTTCCCGCCCATGATGCTGCACATGATCGCCTCCGGCGAGCAGAGCGGTGAGCTCGACAGCATGCTGGAGCGGGCGGCAGACAACCAGGATCGGGAGTTTGAATCTCAGGTCAATATCGCCCTCGGGGTGTTCGAACCCATGCTGGTGGTCTCCATGGCCGGGGTGGTGCTGTTTATCGTGATGTCGATCCTGCAGCCGATCCTCGAGCTCAACAATATGGTGAATATGTAAGTTTCCGGTGTTTGGTGGCGCCGCTGGCGGCCCGTCGAACCCACCCAGTGATCACTCTCTGATGGGCCATCCCATCTCATTCGTTACGGAGCAACTCATGAACAAACGTCGTCAATCCGGTTTTACCCTGCTGGAAGTCATGGTGGTCATCGTGATCCTCGGCATTCTGGCCAGTCTGGTGGTGCCCAACCTGATGGGCAACAAGGAGAAAGCTGACCAGCAGAAAGCGGTCTCCGATATCGTGGCGCTGGAAAACGCCCTCGACATGTACAAGCTGGACAACAACCACTACCCGACCACCGAACAGGGTCTGGATGCACTGGTGACCAAGCCCTCCATCGATCCGGCGCCGCGCAGCTACCGCGATGGCGGCTACATCAAGCGCCTGCCGCAAGATCCCTGGGGCAACCCGTACCAGCTGCTGAGCCCGGGCCAGTTCGGCAAGATCGACATCTTCTCCATGGGTCTGGATGGTGAAGCCGGTACCGATGACGACATCGGCAACTGGAACCTGAAGGATTTCCAATAAGTGATGTGCCGCCAGCGCATTCACTCCGCCTTGCTGGAGCAGCCTGAATGAGGGCTGCGCCATCTGCTCGTCGCCAATCCGGCTTTACCCTGCTGGAGGTGCTGCTCGTTGCCATGTTGATGGATCGGCTTGAGGCTACCGCTATGCAGTTGAGGCTGGCGCCATGAAACCGAGTCGCCAGGCCGGTTTTACTCTGCTGGAAGTGTTGCTGGTCGCCATGCTGATGGGGCTGGTGGCCACCGCCGTCACCCTCAGCATGGGAGGCGCCAGAGGGGATAGGGAGCTGGACAGGCAGGCACGCCGCCTGATGGCGACGCTGCAGCTGGCACAGGAGTATGCGGTGATGGATGGTCGGCTGGTAGGCATTCGCATCGAGGATAACGGCTGGCAGTTTATGCAGCGTCAGGCCAAGGATCGCAAGTGGCTGGCCGTGACTGGCGACAAGCAGTTGGGGCCGGTACAACTGGCCGAGAACATGACGCTGGCACTGGAGCTGGAAGGATTTGGCTGGCAGCCGGACTCCGACGAGAAAACCGAACAGAAGCGCGACGAGAAGGAGCGCACACCACAGCTGCTGATCTTCCCGGGCGGCGAGCTGAGCCCGTTCGTGCTCACCTTCACCCAGCAGGATGACGAGATGCGCTACACCCGCATCGTCAAGGGGGACGAGTTCGGCCGCCTCACCCTGCTCACCGGCGATGAAGATGAAGAGGTGAGCGAATGAACGCCCGCGGCATGACGTTGTTTGAGAAAGGTGTGATGGTGGCGCTACTTCTGTGCCAACCACACCCTCAACAGGTGACACGATGAACGCGCGTGGCATGACCTTACTCGAAGTGATGGTGGCGCTGGCGGTCTTTGCCATAGCGGGTCTCGCGGTAATGAAAACCGCCAGCGAACACCTCTCGGCCCTCAACTATCTGGAACAGAAGACATTCGCCACCTGGGTGGTAGAGAACCAGCTGGTGCAACAGAAGCTCGAGAACAAGTGGCCTGGTGACAGCTGGGTGGAAGGGGATGAGCAGATGGCGGGCAGCACCTGGTACTGGCGCTATCGCGGCGTCGCCACCGCCGACAACAACTTCCGGGCGCTCGATATGGAAGTGCGTACCGAGGCCAAAGCCGAGAACCCGGTCGCCATGATGCGGACCTATATCAGCCGATGACCCAGCTATCCGCCCGCACGCCTCGCCCCGTCCGTCACGCCGGTTTTACCCTGCTCGAAATGCTGGTGGCCATCGCCATCTTCGCCACTCTCAGCATGGGCGCCTATCAGGTGCTGCAGGGGGTGCTCACCAGCGACGAGGTAGCCAAGCGCAAGGAGGCCCGTCTCAACGAATTGCAGCTCGCCTTCACCCTGCTGGAGCGGGATGTCACCCAGATGGTGCCGCGCAGCGGTCGCATCGAGGGGGAGAATAACAAGGTGCTGCTGGCGGCCTCCCGGTTCGGCCAGCAGAGCGATGACTGGGGCATGGCCTTTATGCGCAGCGGCTGGCTCAACCCGGACGGCATGCTGCCCCGCTCCCATCTGCAGCGGGTCGGCTGGCGCCTCAAGGATCAGAAGCTGGAGCGCCTCAGCTACCTCTATCCGGATCCGGTGATCGGCACCGAGCCGCGCACCCAGCCGCTTCTGACCGGCGTCACCGCGTTTCGCCTCTACTTCTACGACAAGGGGAGCTGGAAGGAGGAGTGGACCCAGCGCAGCGTGCTCCCCTACGGGCTCGCGGTCGAGCTGGATCTGGAGGATTACGGCACCATTCGCCGGCAATTTCTGATTGGCGCCGGCGGCCAGCGCGCCGAAGAGAACAGCCAGAGCAGCAATCCCAATCCGGGCGGCGACAGCAATAACGGCAATAACAGTGGTAACAACAGCAATGGCGGCAACCAGAACGGGGGGAGCACCAATGCGGGCTAATCTCGCCGCCCCCGGTCGCCAGCGCGGCATGGCGCTGCTGGTGGTGCTGCTGATCCTCTCGGTGATGGTGATCATCGCCAGCAATATGAGCGGCCGCCTGCAGCTTGAGCTGCGCCGCACCGCCAACATCACCACAGGCAAACAGGCATGGTGGTATGCCCTCTCGGCGGAAGCGCTGGTAAGCAAGGTGCTGACGCAGGATTTCAAGGACAACCCCGAGGTGGTTAACCTCAGCCAGAACTGGGCCCGCAAGAATACTGTGTTTCCAGTGGATGATGGCCAGCTCAAGGGCGAGGTGACCGACCTGCAATCCTGCTTCAACCTCAACAGCCTGAGCGTGGCCTCCAAGGCGGGAAGCGGCGAGGAGCTGGCGCAGCAGCCCTATCCGGTGCAGGTGTTTCGCGAACTGCTCAAGGAGCTGGCAATGGATGATTACGAGGCGGCCCAGCTCACCGATGCCATTCGTGACTGGACCGACAAGGATACGGTGCTGGTCTCCAGCCTTGGCGCAGAGGACGCCTATTACGAGGGGCTCAAGCCACCCTACCTGACCGCCAACCAGTGGATGTTGGGCAAGGATGAGCTGCGGGCGGTGCGCGGGGTGACGGCCAGGGTCTATGCCAGACTGGCCCCCTACGTCTGCACCCTGCCCAACGACAAGTTGAAGATCAATATCAATACCCTTGCCCCCCAGCGCCCCGAGCTGCTGGTTGCCCTCTATCTGGGCACTATCGGGCTGGATGATGCCAAGCGGGTACTGAATGAGCGGCCACAGAAGGGGTGGAAAGAGAGCAAGCTGATGACAGACATGCTCGCTCCGGTCGATTCGGTGAAAGGGCTGAAAGAGGCGCTGGTGGTCAAGAGCGACTTCTTCGAAGCCCGGGTCGTGGCCGAGGTCGGCGACAACCGGGCCTGGCTCGAAACCCTGTTCCAGCGGGGCAAGGACAATAAACTGGTGATACTGCGCCGCCTCAGTAGCGGCGCCGAATAAACAGCGCACCTGCAGGCCATCGCCTGCGGGTACGAGAGATGTTGGATGCAGCCTGCGGGCTGCGCACCGGTTGCCAGGGCGCACAACGCCCTTTGCAAACCGGTATCGCAGGAGAGAGATGCGTGAGCGAAAGTCTGGTCATCCGACTGGGGACCAATAAACAACAACCCGTGGCCTGGCTGGTCTGGTCCGGTCAGGAGCAGGAGATCATCGCCTCCGGCACCCTGCCCTCGGCCGATGCCCTGAGCGAGCTGCAGGATCGGGCCGGTGGCCGCCCAGTGGTCACGCTAGTGCCGGGCAGCGATCTGATCTTCCGGCGCGTCACCCTGCCGGGTCGCTACAACCGTCAGTCGGCAGCGGCCCTCCCCTACCTGCTGGAGGAGCAGATCGCCTCCGACGTGGACGAGCTCCATCTGGTGGTACTGGCCCACGCGGGCCAGCAGGTGGATCTGATGGCGGTGGATCGGCAGAAGATGGCCGAGTGGCTCGGCTGGCTCGATGCCGCTGGCCTCAAGAGCCTGCAACTGCTGCCCGATGTGCTGGCGCTGCCACAGGCCGCTGATGGCTGGTCTGCCCTGCAACTCGGCAGCGAGTGGCTGGTACGCCAGGGCCCTTGTCAGGGGATCGTCGCCGACGAGCCGCTGCTGGCCATCTTGCTGGCAACCGAAGTCGAGCCAGTCACCATCCACAGCCACACCCCGGTGCCCGCCATTGCCGCCGCCAACTGGCAGCCGGCGGAGCCTGAACTCCCCATGCTGCTGCTGGCCAAAGGGGCACTCACCTGCCGCGCCAACCTGCTGACCGGTCCCTATCGACCCCAGACCGAATATGCCCGCTACTGGTTGCAGTGGCGCAAGGTGGCCATCACCGCAGGCTTGTTGCTGCTGGTGGCCCTCGGCCAGCGCGGGGTGCAGCTCTATCAGCTCACCGAGCAGGACAAGGCGCTGAAAGCGGAGATCCGCACCGTCTATACCCGCATCTTCCCGGGTGAGAGCCGCATCGTGAACGTGCGCAGCCAGATGAACCAGCATCTGCAACAAATGGGACAAGCCCCGCAAAACGGCGTGCTGCTGATGCTCACCGAGCTGGCCCCCACCTTTGCCGAAGTACCCGGCCTCAAGCCGCAGGTGATGCGCTTTGATGCCAGTCGCCGCGAGCTGAGGCTGCAGGTGACTGCCCCAGGCTTTGCCGAGATCGAGCGGTTCCGTGAGCTGGCTGGCAAGCAATTCGAGGTACAGCAAGGCGAGGTGCGCAGCACCGAGGGCAAGGTAGAGGGCGCACTGGTGCTCAAGGGTAAATCATCATGATGGAAAAATTGCAGAGCTGGTGGCACGGCATCACAGCACGGGAACAGCGGCTGGTGGTCGCAGGCGGCGTTCTGCTGCTGGTCGGTCTCTTCTACTGGAGCGTCTGGCAGCCCATCGCCAACCGCATCGCAGAGCGGGAGCGACAGGTGCAAAACCAGCAGCAGACCCTCGCCTGGCTCAAGGAGAAGGGGGAAGAGGTGCTGGCCATGCAGGGGGGCTCGGGTCGCCAGATCGACACCAGCGGCACCCTGGAAGGGGTGGTCAACCGCACCGCCTTCAACCACAAGATCAAGATTGCCCGGCTGCAACCCCAGGCGCAGGAGCTGCAAGTGTGGATCGACACGGTCCAATTCGATGACTTGCTACTCTGGCTCTCCACGCTGGTGGAGCAGCACGGTATTCAGGTTCAAATCATCGAGATCGCCCGCGAGGATCTGGCCCCGGGTCTGGTCAAGGTCAGACGTTTGCAGTTGAGTCGTCCACAATGAAAAAACGCATCCTGATTGCCAGCCTGTTTCTGGCCGCCTATCTGGTCTTCCTGCTGGCCACCCTGCCCGCGGCACTGGTGGCTCGCCATCTGCCGCTGCCTGCCAATGTTGCCAACCTGCTGAAACTGGAAGGGGTGAGCGGCACCCTCTGGAGTGGCCAGATCGCCCGACTGCAATATGCCAGCGAATCGTTAAACCAGCTGCGCTGGGATCTCAACGGCTGGTCGCTGCTGCGCTTCGCCCCCGAAGTGGCCATACGCTTTGGCGATCGCAACGGCCTCAATGGTCAGGGCGTTGTCGGCTGGAATGGCGCCGCCTTCGGCCGGGACCTGACCCTCAACGCTCCCGCCCCCTGGTTGCTGAGCCGGGTGCCGATGCGCCTGCCGATCCCGATCACCGTCAGCGGCCAGCTGCAGCTTAAAGTGGAGCAGTTTGCCCAGGGCAACCCCTGGTGCGACAACCTCTACGGCAACCTCGACTGGTACAACGCCAGCGCCGATACCCCGGCGGGCAAGCTGGATCTGGCCGACCCCGAGGTGAAACTCACCTGCCTCGACTCCAAACTGGTGGCCGAACTCAAGCAGGGCTCCGATGCGGTGCAGACCAGCGGTCGCCTCGAGCTGCAACCCAACGGCCAATACCTGTTCCAGGGCACCCTGAAGCCGGGCCCGGCACTGCCGCCACAGATGCAGCAGGGGCTCCCCTTCCTCGGCCAGCCCGACAGTCAGGGCCGCTTCCCCCTGCGCTATCAGGGGCGGATCTAAGCCCTCATTCAAGGTGAAAATGGCTCAGGGACAACCCGAGCCATTTTTATCGTCCATGTGACATATCAGTTGAAATGCCAGATACAAAAAAGCCCAAGCGGGTGACCGCTTGGGCTTTCTCTTTGAATATGGCGGAGGAGGTGGGATTTGAACCCACGGATGGTCGCCCATCGCCGGTTTTCAAGACCGGTGCATTCAGCCGCTCTGCCACCCCTCCGAACGGCGTGCATACTACGCTAAGCCCTTGTTCATATGCAATACATATTTCCTGTGGGATAGTGTGCGGGAGCAAAATGGCAGGTGGCTTGAAATTGTTCCTCGTCATCCCTATTTGTTCTACATACAATGCGTAAACATGCAGTAACAAACAGCGATCACGAGGCGGCTGCTCGCCGTCTCACCCGGACATCAAGAGGACACCCAAGATGGATACCCGTTCTATCTACACTGGCACCCAAAGTGCCGTACGCGATACCAACAAGGTGCTGCGTAACACCTATATGCTGCTCTCCCTCACTCTGGGCTTCTCTGCCGTGGTGGCGGGGGTCGCTACCGTGATGAACATGCCGCCGCTGCACTGGGCCGTGTTCCTGATCGGCGTCTACGGTCTGATGTTCCTGACCGAGAAGAATCGCAACAACGGCATGGGTCTGGTCTTCACCTTCGCCCTGACCGGTCTGCTGGGCTATAGCCTGGGCCCCATCATCAACATGTACATGAACAATGGTGGTGGCGAGATCGTGATGACCGCCCTTGGCGGCACCGCGCTCACCTTCTTCGGTCTGTCGGCCTATGCCCTGACTACCAAGCGTGACCTCTCTTTCATCGGCGGCATGCTGTTCGTCGGTTTCTGGGTACTGCTGGTGGCCATGATTGCCAACATCTTCCTCCAGATGAGCGCCCTGAGCCTGGCTCTGTCCGCCATGTTCATGCTCTTCTCCTCCGGTGCCATCCTGCTGACTACCCAGCAGATCGTGCGCGGCGGCGAGACCAACTACATCTCTGCCACCGTCACCCTGTATGTCTCCATCTACAACATCTTCCTGAGCTTGCTGAGCCTGCTTGGCGGCAACCGCAACTAATCAGAAACCCCGCTTCGGCGGGGTTTTTATTGGCGCCGATTTTTGTCAGGATAAGTTGTAAATCAAGGATATGAAGCGAAGTGGCCCTGATTTGGATCAGGGCCACTTCGCGCTTGGCGGGTTACTATCTCGCTCTCGTTTCGATCAAGGGTTTCACCTGTCTCATGCCGATGGATCTCTCTGGCCTGCTGCGCCGACTGCTGACCGATAGTCACATCTACTTCGCTCTCAAAGTGCTGCTGGCCATTCTCGGTCTGCTCGCCTTCACCCTGGCCACCGGCAATATCCAGCTCACCGTGCTGCTATCCCTCGGGGTAGTGGCGGGCGCCATCGCCGAAACCGACGACAGCCTGTGGGGACGCCTTAAAAACCTCGCCATGACGCTGATTTGCTTCATGTTTGCGTCCCTGTGCGTGCAGTATCTCTACCCCACCCCCTGGCTGTTTGCCATCGGGCTGGCCAGCTCCACCTTTATCTTCGTGATGGTGGGGGCGCTCGGCGCCCGCTACGCCACCATTAGCTTCGGCTCGCTGCTGATCGCCATCTACACCATGCTGGGTGCCGCCAAGGCGCCGGATCTCTTCTACCAGCCGCTGGCCCTCGGCGCTGGCGCCCTCTGGTACGGACTGGTCTCGTTTATCTGGCTCTGGCTGCTGCCCTACAAGACCCTGCACGAGCAGCTGGCCCAGAGCTACTTCGCCCTCGGCCGCTACCTGCTGGAAAAGTCCCGCTTCTTCCCGGCGGACGAGCACGGCGCCCAGGCCATTCGCCACAATCTGGCCCAGCTCAACATCAATCTGGTGAGCGCGCTGACCCTCACCAAATCGGCCCTCAACGCCCGCCTGAGTCGCCGTCATCCGGCCAGCCCAGAGCTTGCCAGCTTGCTGCGCCTCTATCTGCTGGCACTGGAAATTCACGAGCGCGCCACCTCCAGCCACTACCCCTACAGCCGGCTGGAAGCAGAGCTCAAGCAGGGCATCGTACTGGAAGGATTTCAGGAGGTGTTCCTGCAACTCTCCGAGGCGTGCCAGCGGCTCGGTTACGCCATTCTGGTGCACAAGCCCTACGCCCATAACAAGCGCATCCACTGGACGCTGGAAGCCCTTAGCGATCAGCTGGAGTTCACCAATCTCAAGCAGCACTACCCGAAAACCCTGCTGACGCCGATGAAGTTCCTGCGCCGCAATCTGGCCAGCATCAACCAGCTGCTGGGCAGCGCCGAAGTGCTGCAAAACCCCGAGCAGCCAGAGCAGGAGCTGCCCGCGCTGGCGCGCCCGCCCCGCCTGCCGCTGCTGACCCAGCTCAAGCAGCACCTCACCTTGCACTCCATGGTGTTTCGCCATGCGCTGCGCCTATCCTTGGGGCTGGTGATTGGCTACGGCATACTGCAAGCCTTTGATCTGGAAAAGGGCTACTGGATTTTGCTGACCGTGCTGTTTGTCTGCCAGCCCAGCTACAGCGCCACCCGCCGCCGACTGGTGCAGCGGATGCTCGGCACCTTCGCCGGCATACTGGTGGGTATTCCGGTGCTCTGGCTCTTCCCCGAGCTGCACATTCAGCTGGTGGTGATGGGGCTGGCCGCCTTCCTCTTCTTCACCCAGGTGCGCAACAACTACAGCGCCGCGGTCTGCTTTATCACCCTCTACGTGCTGATGGCGTTCAACCTGCTCGATGGCATCGGCTTTGCGATCCTCGGGCCGCGGCTGCTCGATACCCTGCTCGGCTGCCTCATCTCTTACGGGCTAGTAGCCTGGCTCTGGCCGGACTGGCAGTACAAGCGGCTGCCGACCCTTATCGCCAACTCGCTCTCGGCCAACGCCCGCTACCTCTCGGCGGTGCTGGCAAGCCTCAAGCAGCAGCGCGATGAGTCCATCGACTATCGGGTGGCGCGCAAGAGCGCCCATCTGGCGGACAGCGAGCTGGCCACCGCCTGGCAGAGCATGCTGGTGGAGCCGCAAAAGCGCCGCCGCTTCCTCGATCTCTGCTTTACCCTCACCTGGCGCAACCACGCCCTGCTCTCCTACATCTCGGCGCTGGGGGCTCATCGCGACAAACTGGAGGCCATCAGCGGGCTGGATGAGGTGCGCCACCACATCTGCCACACCCTGGAGCAGGCCGCCGGACATCTGGCGGGCAACCCCTCCAGCTCCATCGGTGGTCAGTGCCCCATTCTTTGCACGGACAGCAGTCCAGACAGCAGCGAGGAGCAGCTGATGCTGACCCAGCAGCTCAACCTGATCAGCGAGCTGGCGGATCAGCTGCTGCATCTGGCCAACGAGAGCCGGTTGCTCACCGGGGATCAAGGCGCTACCATGCCCGCCCAATCCTGATAGCCCCATTAGCGAGGAGCCCCCATGTCTGCGTCCGAAAAACATCAGCTGGAATTCAACGGCCAACTCATCGAGACCGATGCCAAGGGCTACCTGCTCAACAGCAACGACTGGAGCGAGGAGCTGGCGCTGGTGCTGGCGGCGCAGGAGGGGATCACGCTTGAGGAGCCGCACTGGGAAGTGGTGCGCTTTGTGCGCGCCTTCTATCTGGAGTTCAACACCTCCCCTGCCATCCGCGCGCTGGTCAAGGCGATGGAGAAGCAGTACGGCCCCGAGAAGGGCAACAGCCGCTACCTCTACAAGCTGTTCCCGGAAGGGCCCGCCAAGCAGGCGACCAAGATTGGCGGCCTGCCCAAACCGGTGAAGTGCATCTGATCCCATAACAACGGGGGCCGCAACTGCGGCCCCCGTTGTGTTTGGTGCGCTATCTTCGCGCACCTCGTCTTAATATCTCTCAGGTTTCCAGCCAGTCTTATTCCCGCTTGTCAGCCAGCGCCACCAGCTGCTCTGCCAGCCGGTGACCATGCAGGTAGGAGGCGATCAGCTCGCTATCCGCCTTGCCGATTTCAATCTGTTGATACCAGTGATCAAGCATGGCGGCAAAGCCGCGCTGGGCCAGCACCGGCAGCCAGTCGTTGGGGCTAAGCATCTGCGCCTGCTTGTCGCGGGCGATGATGCCACGGGTGCAGTTCTCAAGGTGCAGGGAGAGATTGTCGCCGTAGGCATCGATGCGCTCCTCGGTGATTCCGGCGCTGCGGTTCATGCTGCCGCTGATGGCACGATCGCCGCTCTGCCAGCTGACGCTTACCCCAGCCAGCAAGCTGTTGTCCTTCGTATCAGGTCGCAATACCGCATGAAAGTCGCCGCCCGGCACGCCGCCATAGAAGCAGAGGCTGTCGAGCACATGGATAAAGTCGTCGAACAGGAAATCCCGCGCCTTGCCCGGCAGAGCGAAGCGGTGTTTTTGCCAGTTAAGCTCGGTGAGCGGCTGGGCACGGGCAGCATCCATGGCGGGCAGATAGCGGCGGTTAAAGCCGGTAAAGAGGGCGCAATCTTGCGCAATGGCGAGGTTGGCCAGTCCCTCGGCCTCGGCCAGATTGTCGCACAGGGGCTTATCGACAAAGGTAGGGATCCCTGCCCGCAGGCACTGCTCGACCAGCTCGCGGTGAACGGCGGTAGCGGCGTGGATCATCACGGCGTCGGGGCGACTGGCCAGCATGGCCGCCACATCGGTAAAGCACTCGGCGACCCGATACTGGCGGGCCAGCTTCTCCAGCACCGCCGGATTGCGGGTGCAGAGCAGCGGGGTGACCCGCTCGTCACTCGCCAGCAGCGGCAGATAGGCTTTTTGGGCGATATCCCCCAGACCAATCATGGCAATGCGCATCTCAACTCCTTTTCACTCGATAACGGGATAAGCGGATAACTGCCCGCACCATCGCAGGATTTGTCCCGCAGATCCAGCCTGCCGTTAGCAAACTGGCTGGCGTACGCAGCCCTGTGCAAACGGCGACGTTATTTGGGCATGGCAAGATCGCAGACCGACTTGATCACCTCGGCCAGCCACTCGATGGCGAGATTGCCCTGGCTTTTGCGATGTCTGCCAACCACCACCTCGAACTGCTGCGGCGCCCCGGCCAGCTCCAGCATGCGAAAATCGCCGAGGGTGGCGATGGCCGACGGAATGCAGGCCGCCACGTCATTGACCGACATAAAGGCTTGCAGCGAGGTGTAACAGGGGAGCGTCGCCGAATCAAATTGGGACACCCACCTTTTTGAGCAAGCCACTATCAGGCTACTTGCAGGCCCAATAAGGGGAGGTATCCGAACTGATGCCTGCAAAAGTTGGCTGGTGGGAGAGATTGCCAGGTTTAGAAAGCAACAGCCCCTGCACAGCCATTTATTGGACTATGTGCAATACCCGGAGCTATCAGCAGGGTGGATGCAAAGCTATCACAGCCTTGGTTGATGGCATCGTCGCTGGCCACAGTGGCGGGCAAACTGCTGACATTGATATCTGTCTCCCACCACTCTGATCCCTTGTCGCCTGAACAGCGTCACCTGCTTCAACCAGCGAACAGCATCGAGTCCCAATCGTTCCAGAATGGGTCCAAATTGGGCCGGAATATGACCCCGCTTGTCGGGCCGAATAGCACGACCAGTCCAATCAACCAGCATCAGGTAGTCGCTGAAGGCATAAGGCAGCTCTTCAGGCTTACCCTGGCGGGCAAACGGCAGCAAAAGTGGTGGCAAAACCTCAGTAGTAGCAGGCGCGTCAAGGCGCTGTTTGATACTGGTGTATTCACTCTGCTCTGGCCGATCGGTCAACGCAGCTCGTATCGGATTGAGGTCAACATACGCCATACAGGCCAACAAGGCGGATTCGGTGAGCAAAGCCTGACTCTTGAAGCGCCCCTCCCAGAAATGGCCCTTGCAACCATCTTCCTGATTGGCCTGACGGGCCAGATTTTCATTGAGTAGCCGAATAAACCAACTTATGGAGTGAAGCCGCTCCCGCCATTGGGCCAGCAATTGCTGCACGACAGCCAGCTCAGGCTCGATCAACATCTCCCCCTGATACCAGCGCCTGACCAAATGCGGCCACTGGAATAGCGCCGCCCAGCGCTCAGCCACCTCCCGCTCACTCCAGTTGGCTGCGGTATCGGGCACCACCTTGAGCACCAGATGATAATGATTGCTCATCACCGCATAAGCACAAATGCCAATTGCAAACAGCCGCGATAGTTGCCCCAACTTGTCGACCACCCACTGACGCCGATGCTCATAACTCTGGCCAGAATGGGCATCGTCACCACACAGAAAGGCTCGCCGCACACAGCGGCTGACCACATGGTAGTAAGGCGTATCCTGCAAGCTGATTTGACGTGAACGGGCAATGGTCATGGCACATCCCTCAACGGTGACCTCTTAAGTCAAGAACAGCCCTACGCCACTGTCAAAAAGGTGGGTGTCCCGAAAAAAGGGATTCTATTGCCCACCCTATAACCATCCTCTCTCCCCTTGCTTACTGCTTTATCAGAAGTCATCAGCCTGTCATCTGGCTGACATCCCGCGGTCATTTTCAAGTCATAGAGTTTTTCACTTATTTTTCATATGGATAGATAAGGAACATCATGACTTTCCCGCGATCTTCTTATGTGGCTTTGGCCGTCTCTCTGGTCTTGCTTGGCGGCTGCCAGTCAGAGAACGAAT
This sequence comes from Aeromonas sp. 601039, assembly GCF_049174415.1. Lineage (NCBI taxonomy): Bacteria > Pseudomonadati > Pseudomonadota > Gammaproteobacteria > Aeromonadales > Aeromonadaceae > Aeromonas > Aeromonas sp. 601039. The sequence continues at coordinate 71,232 of NZ_JAAKTL010000011.1, read as the reverse complement.
CGTCTGCCGACAGCCAGGGCAAAACCGCCTATCAATACAGCACCAAAGCGGTCTACAGCCCGCAGCAGCAGGCGGAGAGCTACGAGCCAGCGCCCCAGGGGTTCAGCCCGGTCTTTACCGAGATGGTGGCGCGCCACGGCTCGCGCTCCCTCTCCAGCCCGAAATATGACGTGCTGACCAAGCTGGTCTGGGAAGAGGCGCAGCGTCAGGGGGCGCTCACTACCCTCGGGCAGGGGCTGGGAGGCAAGGTCGATCTGGTGACGGCCGCCAACCAGAAACTGGGCTATGGCCTGCTCTCGGCGCTGGGCAAGGAGGAGCATGCCAACCTCGCCACCCGGCTGGCGGCGCGGCTGCCGACCCTGCTCAACAGCAGCGAGCCCCACTGCATCAAGGTGGTCACCTCGGGCAAGGACAGGGCCAACGAAAGCGCCTTCTACTTTATGGAGAGCCTCAAGCGCGACGTGAGCTATGTCAGCGACTCGGCGCAGTGCTACCTCACGCAGGATGACCCCTCGAAGATCGACAAAAAGCTGGTCAACAAGTTCGAGCTCTACTTCCACAAGACCACCCCCGAGGGGGATTACGCCCGCTACCTGCCCGCCTATGAGAGCTACCAGCGCTTTATCGGCGACGAAGATGCCGGAATCGCCCCGGCCCCCGAGCTGGCCAGGGCGCTGGATCAGCTTAAAAACCTGAGCAAGACCAAAGAGATGGCCCGCAGCATGCTGGAGCGTATCTACAGCAAGGGCTTTGTCGACTATCTGGCGGGCGGCGTCGAGTTTGTCGCCGTCAACCCGGAAGATGGCGGCATGACCTATGTGCGCGACGAAGTGGATGCGGCCCTGATGCTCTACAACCTCTTTATCATCGGCCCCGGCATGATCCGCGAAGCGCAGGCACAGGGCAGCGAACCCTGGGCGCTGGAACAGTTCCTGACCCCGGAGGAGTCTGCCTGGTTCTCCTACCTCTCCGATGCGGAAGATTTCTACGAGAAGGGGCCGAGCTTTGCCAACCAGAACGCCCCCTACGCCATTGCCCAGCCGCTGCTCGACGGCCTGTTTGGCGAGGTGCAGCGTCAGGTGGTGGAGGGCGAGCAGAGCCGACGGGCCACCCTGCGCTTTGCCCACGCCGAAGCCATTATCCCCCTCGCCGCCCTGATGAAGCTGGAAGGGAGCCGTCAGGGGGCCAGCCCGGATCAGCTGTTCAGCCAGCAGAACAACGAGTGGCGCGGCGGCTGGGTCTCCCCCTATACCGCCAATATTCAGTGGGATATCTACCAGAACGGGCAGCGGCAGGTGCTGGTCAAGATGCTCTACAACGAAAAGGAGATCGCCTTTAAGACGGGCTGCCAGCCCTACCAAAGCGGCAGCCACTACTACGACTTCGAGGAGCTCAAGCGCTGCTACGGCTATAACGGCTAACCCCTAGCGCGCCAAATATGGCAATCACCAGGGGCGACCAGCAGGTCGCCCCTATTCACTCCCCTTCCCTGCTTGCCAGAGATCAATATGGCTATAAAGCCGCCTTCCGGCTCCATTTGCTGATCAAGCGCAAAAAATGATTAATTTCTGACAATTTAATCACTTAAAGGCTCGCGTCGTAAACCTTGCTTGGCTTAACATCCCCATACGGTACTTATTAATCAGCAATTGGTACCTGCACTGCTGGTTAATTGAGCATTGTGAAATGCTGTAATCCACGGGCATTAGCGTGGGACTCGCTAGCATTATTCCTGCTCAGAAGGGTGGGTGTCTCAGGTTTTATCTTTTCATATGACAATAGGTTACAGAAACAAGTGGTAAGGAGGATGGTTTGGCAAGGCGGGGTAGTCTTTTAAGTTTATCTATCAAAGTTGCTAAGGCAATTGACAGAGCCGGTAAGCAGGCTGCTAGGGAATCAGCGCGTAGACAAAAGTCTGCCGAACGCGAAAATGCCAGAGCAGAAAGAGAATATCAAAAATTTTTAAGAGAACAGGAACGAGATGCAATTCGTGCTGAAAAGGAAAAATTTGCACTGGCTAAAAAAGCTGAAAAATTGAGTATTGCTCAGGCAAAGGAAAGATTAAAAGATGAACTTTCTGATGCCCAAGACGAATATGAAGACAGATGCTTAGAGCGTGCGACTCTGCGCCAACAATTTATCAGTTTACAACTAAGGTAGAAAAATGGAACACATGCTTTTAGCCATTATCATTGGTGCAATTGCAGCCATATTGATTGGCTATTTCATTCTCAAATTAAAACATAACAAGGAGCTGGCTAAATATAAGGCTGATGTTGATGCTAAGCTTGGCGAGCATACAAGTCTTGAGACAGAGTTGTCGCAATTAAAAGAGAGCCTTACATCGCTAAAAAGTGATTTTTATAACGATACAAAAGAACTAGAGCAGGTCAGAATTGAGACGGAAGAGCTGAGGGCACTTAAAGCAGATGAATCCCAGCTTTTAGAAAGAATCAGAGAAGCAACTGAACAAAATAACAAACAGAGTGAGGAAAAGGATCGGCTTTCATTAGAAATAGCAAAGCTCAATGTTGATGTGAAAAATCTGATGGGAATGCTTGACCTATACTCTCGATTGGACGAATTCACGTCTGTTGGGCATTTTGAAAATCCAGAGTATCTCTATGAAACATCAGCTAGATTTTCAGAAGAAATAAAATACATCCGAAGCCAACAAAAAGATCTAATTAGAGATAAAAATGCGATAACGTATCCTGTCACTCTGATCATTGCGAATGACAAATCATTAAACAAAAAGATTCTCGATGGTCAAATAAAGCTAATGCTAGCGGCATTTAATATTGAGTGTGATTTCTTGATTGGGAAGGTGAGTCCTAGTAACTTCGCCCGAACCTTGCAGAGAATAGAAAGTCTTGCCAACACAATAGAAAAGTCAGCAGCAACATTGAAGTGTGGCTTTAATATTAGTTATGTAGAATTGAAATTTGAAGAGTGCAAGCTTCAGTATCAATACACCTTGAAAAAACAAGAAGAGGCTGATGAGCAAAGAATCATAAAAGAACAGATCCGCGAAGAACAGCGTGCAATTAAAGAGTATGAGCGAGCTATTGCTGAGGCTGAAAAGGAAGAGCGTATCTATAGGGATCTATTGAGCAAGGCTCGAGAAGAATTGTTGAAAACCTCTGAAAGCGAAAGGGCATTTGCAGAGCAGAGAATAGCTGAGCTTGAACAACAGCTACTTGAGGCAGAGATGAAAGAGGCTCGAGCCAAAAGCATGGCTGAACAAACTCGTAAAGGCCATGTATACGTCATCAGTAATATTGGTTCATTTGGTGAGGATATCTATAAAATTGGCTTAACTAGGAGACTAGATCCGATGGATAGAGTTAAAGAGTTAGGTGATGCTAGTGTGCCATTTTCTTTTGATGTTCATGCTATGATTTATTCCGATGATGCTCCGGCGTTGGAGGCAGCTTTACATCGTGAATTTAGAGCTCATCGAGTGAATGCAGTAAATCTGAGGAAAGAATTCTTCCAAGTAGACTTGTTGTCGATAAAGGATGCTGTGGATACTATTGTTGATATTGATAGTGAGTTTAAATTAACAGCATTGGCAGAGGAGTATTATGAGAGCTTGCGCCTTCAAACTGTTGAACAGGTTGCTTAATGCAGTAGTTTAATAATTAACTTACATTACATGTTAATAATTAAAAATCATTCTTTTTAATATATAAAAATAATAATGACATTAATTTTTAAACTAAAAAAGGCGACCATCCGGTCGCCTTTTTATTTCTATCACTTTCAATCAGAAAAACTTACCGGGCCGGTCGCTTGGCACCATTCCCTTTGGCCGCAGGCTTACTGCCTTGAGTGACGGGTTTGGCCCCCGGCTTGGCAGAGCCTGCGCGGGTCGGTGCCTTGCCCTTATGGGCGGGTTTTCCGGCAGGTTTGCTTTTACCAGCATTCTGGCCAGCACTCTTGCCTTCGCCCTGTGCGGCCGGTTTGCCATTAGCCGCGCCTTTGTGCAGTTGGGAACCCACCGGCTTGCCGCCAGTGGCCTTGCTGCCCGCGCCATTACCGCGCTGGTGATTGATGTTGCTATGACGGGTCAGGGCCGGTTTCAACCCCTTGCCGCTGGCGGCGCGCTCGTTGCGCCCTTCCGGCGGCACCAGACAACCCGGGCCGTTGCCAATCAGGTGGCCCTTGCCCATGGCGAGCAGAGCTTCGCGGATCATCGGCCAGCCAGCTGGGTCGTGGTAGCGCAGCAGCGCCTTATGCAGGCGGCGACGGCGCTCGCCCTTGGCAACAAACACATCGCCACCGGTGCGGCTCACCTTGTTTAACGGGTTTTTCTCCGTGTAATACATGGTGGTGGCGTTGGCGAGCGGCGACGGGTAGAAGTTCTGTACCTGATCGAGCTTGAAGCGGTTCTCTTTGACCCAGAGCGCCAGATTGATCATGTCTTCATCCGTGGTGCCCGGGTGGGCGGAGATAAAGTAGGGGATCAGGTACTGCTGCTTGCCCGCCTCTTTGGAGTATTTGTCGAACAGCTCCTTGAACTGGTAGTAGCTGCCCATGCCCGGCTTCATCATCTTGGAGAGCGGGCCCTCTTCGGTGTGTTCCGGCGCGATCTTGAGGTAGCCGCCGACGTGATACTTGGCCAGCTCCTTGATATAGCGGGGATCTTCCACCGCGATGTCGTAACGCACGCCGGAGGCGATCAGGATCTTCTTGATCCCCTTGAGGTCGCGCGCCTTGCGATAGAGGTTGATGGTCGGGCTGTGGTCGGTGTCCATGTGCGGGCAGATGGTGGGCCAGACACAGGAGGCGCGACGGCAGGTCTGCTCGGCCTTGGGGCTCTTGCAACGCAGCTTGTACATGTTGGCGGTGGGGCCGCCGAGATCCGAGATGACGCCGGTAAAGCCCGGCACCTTGTCGCGGATATCTTCGATTTCCTTGAGGATCGACTCTTCCGAGCGGCTCTGGATGATGCGCCCTTCGTGCTCGGTGATGGAGCAGAAGGAGCAGCCGCCAAAACAGCCGCGCATGATGTTGACCGAGGTCTTGATCATCTCGAAGGCGGGGATCTTCTCGTTGCCATAGGCCGGGTGCGGCACCCGCTGGTAGGGCAGGCCGAAGACGCCGTCCATCTCCTCGGTTTCCAGCGGGAAGGCGGGCGGATTGACCCAGACGATGCGATCGCCGTGCGCCTGCGACAGGGCGCGGGCACAGCCGGGGTTGGTCTCGTGGTGCAGAATGCGCGAGGCGTGGGCGTAGAGCACCTTGTCCTCTTTGACCCGCTCGAACGCCGGCAGCTTCACATAGGTTTTTTCCCACGGCTTGGGTTTGGCCGGCTGCACCAGCACAGGCTGGGCTTCCTGCGCGGCAGGGGCCGTTTCGGTCGCGTCGTCCGAGCAGGGTGCCCCTTCCATATAGGGGTTCATGATGGGATCGATGCGGCCAATCTGGTCGAGCTTGCTCGAATCCACCCCTTTCCAACCCGGCAGCGGCTCCTTGCGGATAACGGCGGTACCGCGAATATCCTGCATGGTCTCGATGGTCTCCCCCGCTGCGATGCGGTGGGCCACTTCCACCAGCGGCCGCTCGGCGTTGCCGTAGATGAGGATATCGGCCTTGGCATCGAGCAGGATGGAACGACGGATGGTCTCGGACCAGTAGTCGTAGTGGGCGATGCGGCGCAGGGATGCCTCGATGCCGCCGATAACGACGGGCACCTCTTTGAAGGCCTCCTTGCAGCGCTGGGTATAGACCAGAGTGGCACGATCCGGCCGCTTGCCGCCCACATCTCCCGGGGTGTAGGCGTCGTCGTGGCGCAGCTTTTTATCGGAGGTGTAGCGGTTGATCATGGAGTCCATGTTGCCCGCGGTCACCCCGAAGAAGAGGTTCGGTTTGCCCAGACGCATAAAGTCATCCTTCGATGACCAGTCCGGCTGGGCGATGATGCCGACCCGAAAGCCCTGCGCCTCCAGCATGCGGCCGATGACCGCCATGCCGAAGCTCGGGTGATCCACGTAGGCATCCCCCGTCACCAGAATGACGTCGCAGCTGTCCCAACCGAGCTTGTCCATCTCTTTGCGGGACATGGGCAGGAAGGGCGCCGTGCCGTAGCACTCGGCCCAATAGCGGGGATAGGAGAAAAGGTTGGGTACCGGCTGCATTTTGAACACCTGGAAAAATTCGGGTCGCGCATTATACCGGTTGCGGCCAAGGGGAGCGATGGCTTTTTGTCCCCAGCATTCGCGCGGGAAAAGGCGCTTTGCCATCCAACACCCGCATCACGCCACCACAAACAAGCACGCCCGCAGGATGAGTGCGGGCGATCTTTGACTGCAACTGCCGCACGGTGAGCCGGGCCAATGCGGGGGGCTCACCGCCTGAATGGTTACTGACTCAGATCCTTGTCGATCCAGTATTTGGAGCCGGAGATGTTGGCATCGAACAGCAATCCCTTCTCGCCGATTTGGTAGATGGCCATGCCACCGTTGTATTTGGCGGTCAGCTCGGCGCTCTCCTTGCCAGCTACCACACCCACTTCTGAGGTGGCCTCCCACCCCTGGGTCACGAAGGCATCGAATCTGGCCTTGTCTTCAAACAGGATCACCTGCTGATAGAACTTGCCACCGATACCGGCCGCCAGCCCCGCGCCAAACATCTTCATATAGGTGTGTTTGCCACTCTTGCGATTGATGGCCACCCCGGCGCCCTGATTGGTATGCAGCATCAGGGAGAACTTGCGCGAATCGAATACTGCGTAGCCATACGCCTTGTCAAACAGCAACTTGGCTGAAGGCTGTTCATTGAACAGGCGCACCAGTGCCGTGTCGGCCATGGTGTTGAGCGCCACCCGCGCCTCTTGCGGGGTTTTGGGCTCCAGCATCTCGTCGAGCTTCTTGTCGGCTACCTTCAGCCACTCCTTGCCGGTGGCGATGCTCTTGTCGGTCCAGACCCCGGCGGTGTTGAACGCCTCTTCACCCCAGGCAGAGATGGAGGCCCAGCTCTTTTTGGAGAAGTCGCTGACGTCCTGCCACACCTCCTTGCCCGTCTCACTCACGGCGGTGCCGAGATCGGCGGCGGCAGCCTTCAGTTTCTCCCAGTCGGCATGGCTGGGTGACACCACCAACGTCAGTGACAGGGCCAGCAACCAGTTACGCTTGTTCATTTTTTCACTCCCGTATTGTCGAGTGTCTGGGTTACCCGGTGCGATCCCCTACAACGGGCTACCCGGTGAAAATCACTCCCGCATTATCGGAAGGGGAATCCGGTTAAGCAATCATTGAGTCCTGTTTATCCCGCCAAAGCGCGACAGCCGTTAATAAAAAGGCTGCTCATCAGAGAGGAGCAGCCTTGTTGAACACTGTGAAACCGGACGGGCTTATTCGACCATCATCACCTTGCAGGTGTTGGTACTGCCGACGGTTTCCATCTTGTCACCGTGGGTCAGCAGTACCATGTCCCCGCTTTGCAGCAGCCCCTTATCCTTGAGCACGGCCAGCGCGTCGCGGCACACTTCGTAGACCGGTTTGGTCTCGTCACCGTCGAACAGCACAGGGGTCACACCACGGTAGAGGTTGGCCCAGGCCAGGGTCTTGTTGTGGGGGGACATGGCGAAGATCGGCAGACCGGAGCTGATACGGGACATCAGCAGCGGCGTGGTGCCCGATTCGGTCAGCGCCACGATCGCCTTGACCCCTTCCAGGTGGTTGGCTGCGTACATGGTGGACATGGCAACCGCCTCTTCCACCGAGGTGAAGGTGTAGCTCATGCGGTGGTTGGAGACGTTCAGGCTCGGGTGCTTTTCGGCACCGACACAGACGCTCGCCATGGAGGTGACCGTCTCGATGGGGAACTGACCGGCAGCGGTTTCGGCAGAGAGCATCACCGCATCGGTACCATCCAGCACGGCGTTGGCGACGTCCATCACTTCTGCACGAGTCGGCAGCGGCGCATTGATCATCGATTCCATCATCTGGGTAGCGGTGATCACCACACGGTTGAGACGACGGGAGTGACGGATCAGCTTCTTCTGTACACCAACCAGCTCGGGGTCACCGATCTCGACGCCCAGATCGCCACGGGCAACCATAACGGCATCAGAGCCGAGGATGATATCTTCCATCGCCTCATCGGTGGCGACGGTCTCGGCGCGCTCGACCTTGGCCACGATCTTGGCATTGGAGCCAGCTTCGCGAGCCAGTTCGCGGGCGTAACGCAGATCATCACCGCAGCGCGGGAAGGAGACGGCCAGATAATCCACGTTCATCAGCGCGGCTGTCTTGATATCTTCCTTGTCTTTCTCGGTCAGGGCTGGCGCGGAGAGACCGCCCCCTTTCTTGTTGATGCCCTTGTTGTTGGAGAGAGGGCCCGCCACGGTCACAGTGGTATGGATGCGGGTGCCTTCCACGCTCTCGACTTTCAGTTGTACACGGCCATCGTCCAGCAGCAGGATGTCACCCGGCACCACATCATTTGGCAGGCTCTTGTAGTCGATACCAACCTGCTCCTGACAGCCTTCACCCTTGCCCAGGGCTGCATCCAGCACGAACTTGTCACCGATGGCGAGATAGATCTTGCCATCCTTGAAGGTGGATACACGGATTTTCGGGCCTTGCAGGTCACCCATGATGGCAACGTGGCGGCCGAGCTTGGCAGCAATGTCACGCACCTGATTGGCGCGCTGGATATGATCTTCAGGAGTGCCGTGAGAGAAGTTCATCCGCACCATGTCGGCACCAGCGCGGATAATCCCTTCGAGGATCCCTTCGCGGTCGGTGGCCGGACCAAGTGTGGTTACAATCTTTGTACGTCTAGGCATGAAAGACTCCAATATGAAGTTGAGATAACTTGAGATTCTGCCCCATCAAACCGATGGCTCGATGCACCCGCTTGCAAACCATCCGGGTGTTTTTTGTTATTAAGTTACAATACCACATCAAGACTACACCAAGGAGGGTGGCATAGACAGTCGGGGGCCAAAGCCCCCGACGATTCAGGAAGAGTGTGGTGTTTCAAAGCGGGATTCGCGCAATCCCTCTTTTACCTTCTTCAGGTTTTCACGAAATTTCATCCCCCGGCGCAGGGTAAATCCGGTTGCCAGCACATCCACCAGCGCCAGCTGGGCGATGCGGGAAGCCATCGGCATGTAGACATCGGTATCTTCCGGCACATCCATGGAGAGCACCAGGTTGCACTCGCGCGCCAGTGGGGAATCCTTGGCGGTCATGCCGATGACGGTGGCGTCGTTCTCGCGCGCCAGCGCGGCGATCTCGACCAGCGCCTTGGTGCGGCCGGTATGGGAGATCAGCACCACCACATCCCCTTCGCAGCTGTTGATGCAGCTCATGCGCATCATGACGATATCGTCAAAGCTCACCACCGGGATATTGAAGCGGAAGAACTTGTTCTGGGCATCGCGGGCAACGGCTGAGGAGGCGCCAAGACCAAAGAAGCTGATCTTCTTGGACTGGGTCAGGATATCGACACAGCGGTTGATGGCCGAGATATCCAGGCTGTTCTTGGCGGCATCCAGACAAGCCATGGTGGATTCGAAGATTTTGGCCGTGTAGGTATCGGGGCCGTCTTCTGCTTCCACATGACGATTGACGTAAGGAGTGCCATTGGCCAGGCTCTGGGCCAGATGGAGTTTGAAATCGGGGAAGCCTTTGGTATCGAGGCGACGGCAAAAACGGTTGACGGTCGGTTCACTGACGTCGGCCATTTTGGCCAGGGCGGCGATGCTGGAGTGGATGGCGGTCTGGGGAGACGCCAGGATCACCTCGGCAACCTTGCGTTCTGATTTACTGAAACTTTCCAGGTTGTTCGTAATTTTATCAAGGGTATTCATCATCACCACCAGACGTTTTTGTAATTTAGCTTCAGTGTCTTTGCACTAAATCTACGGCTAAGCAGGTTTCCAATCAAGCTGATGACTATACAAGACAAGCGGTTATCGCAACTAACGCCTGCCGTACAAAGTATGACTCATCTCTAATTATTTCGTACTTTTCGTTACAAAACGTCACCTCGCTGTGAAACCGCTTACAAATGTTGCAAAGCAACAACACTGTGAGCAGGCGCACGTTTGTATCGATCCGGCGGGTGAGTGAGCCTGAGCTCGGATAGAATGGGCCGTCATAATCCAACAATAATGTCGGGACACCACAGTCGTCCCCATCCTGTAACGAAGGAGTTGTTATGCAGCATACCCATGCGCTGGTCGGCGATGTCGGCGGTACCAATGCGCGTCTGGCCCTGTGTGAGCTGGCCACCGGTACTATCTCTCAGGCAAAGACCTACTCAGGTCTGGCCCATCCCAGCCTTGAAGCCGTGGTTCGCCTCTATCTGGAGGAACACAAGGTCGAGGTGGCTGAAGCCTGCATCGCCATCGCCTGCCCCATAAATGGTGACTGGGTCGCCATGACCAACCACAGCTGGGAGTTCTCCATCAGCGAGATGCAGAACAATCTCGGGCTGGCACGCCTGCAAGTAATCAACGACTTTACCGCGGTCTCGATGGCGGTACCGGTATTGGCCGAATCGGATCGCATCCAGCTGGGCGGCGCCGCACCGGTGGCTGGCAAACCCATCGCCATCTATGGAGCGGGCACCGGCCTTGGGGTTGCGCATCTGGTCAAGGCGGGCGATCAGTGGTTGAGCCTGCCGGGCGAAGGGGGTCATGTGGATTTTGCCGCCAACACCGAAGAGGAAGATGCGGTGCTGCAGGTGATGCGTGGCGAACTGGGCCATGTCTCGGCCGAGCGTTTCTTATCCGGCCCGGGCCTGGTCAATCTCTATCGCGGGCTGGTGAAATCCGATGGTCGTGAGCCGGAGCCGTTCGCCCCTAAAGACATTACCGAACGTGCGCTGGCGGGCGAGTGTCTGGATTGCCGCCGCACCCTGAGCCTGTTCTGCGTGCTGATGGGCCGCTTTGCCGGCAACCTGGCGCTCAATATGGGCACCTTTGGTGGCGTCTATATCGCAGGGGGCATAGTGCCGCGCTTCCAGGAGTTCTTCACCAGTTCCGGTTTCCGGGTTGCCTTTGAAGACAAGGGCCGTTTCAAATCCTACCTCAAGGATATTCCGGTATTCCTGATCACCCATGAAGGACCTGGCCTGCTCGGCGCTGGCGCTTACCTGCGCCAGTCGATGGGGATTACCATCTGATTGTAAGGTGGAGTGAAACTGAAACATCCGTGGTTCAGCATCGATTCAGTGTGGATGGCATATAGTAGTGGCACGTAACCAAGAGGGTTGTACTTCACAAGGAGTGGAAAGCGACTCTCATCCGCTGGATACGTTTGTCACCTGACAAGCCTGAACTGTTTCAACCGGCCTTTTGGCCGGTTTTTTTTATCTCTGTGCCCCGAAACTACTGGGACAACGCCTTCAGCTGTGCCTTGTCGGGCGGGTTGTTCCAGTCGATGGGGCCGTGGGTAAAGCGGTACTGCAACCGTGGCAAGCTGGTCTCCAGCCACTCTTCCCTAAAGTAGGCATACCCCTGATTCCAGTCAGGATCATTGGCCCAACCGGTTTGCAGGAAGTAGAGGCGAGTGCCCTGCCCTTCCGGCACAAAGCGCAGACAAACCTGAGTCTTCTGCTGACGAATATGGGGCAGACTGGGCGGAAAATTCCAACTAAAGCTGAGCAAATCATAGGGCATGACGGCCATGACCCTGCACCCTTCACTGCCCCGTTCACCCAGTGGAGCATCCGGCCTGAAGTAGATTTCGAAGGGGCCATTCGGTTCGGCTACCATCAAACACTCGGGAGCCAGAAAACTGCGCAGACCACTCTCTGTCGTCCAGGCGTGCCACACGTCATCGATATGAGCCGGAACAAAAATGTTGCCTTCAATCTGTTTATTGTCCATAAATCAACAATCCTCACGCCATCCATACAGGGGACTTCGGCAGTATAGCCCCATGACAAATGTATTGGACAGCCCTTAATCACACCCTTGTCATTTGCCCCAGATAACCTTGCCCGCGTGCAACAGGGAACAGTGACCGCCCTTGGGAGAGCATGATGATCAGGCGCATGGAAGAACGTGATATCACCCCGCTGGCCAAGCTGTTTTTACAAGGCCGCAGACAAACCTTTCACTGGGTAGACCCCTCCCTGTTTCACCTGGATGACTTTATCGAGCAGACCCGGGGAGAAGAGATATGGGTGGCTGAGCGAGGGGGGACGCTCTGCGGATTTATCGCCGTATGGCAACCCGAGCTCTTTGTGCATCATCTCTACGTTGCGAGCGACTGGCATGGTCAGGGGATTGGGCGAGCGCTGCTCGAACATGGTCTGGCAAATAATCCCCGCACAGCATCACTCAAGGTGGCAACCCGCAATACGGCGGCCGTGGCCTTCTATCATCGGCTTGGCTGGCAGCATGGCGACGAGACCGGGTACTGCGAGCTCACCGGTCCCTGGTGCAAGCTTTGTCGTGAGTAGACAACAGCTCTCCAGACTGTCATGCATGGGCCCGTAAAGGGAAAATATCGATCCGGGATTGCATGGCAGAATATGAGAACACCACGACCCCCGTTGCGCGCGTGATCGCGACCACCGCTCGCACCGAGGATTCCACGCAGGGCGTATGTGCTCTCTAGACCCGAAACAGCTTGAGCAGGGTATCGAGCTGACCGGAGAGCTGGCGCAAATCGCTGCTGGCTTCAGCCACTTGCACCACCCTGGCCGCGCTCTCGCTATTGAGGGTGGCAATCCGGTTCACGCTATGGCTCACCGCCTCTGCTACCGAGTGTTGCTCTTCCGAGGCTTGGGCAATATACATGTTCATCTCGCGGATCAGACTGACCTGGTTTTTAATTTTCTCCACCGATACCTGTACATCGGCGGCTTCGGCGCCCGCACGAGAGGCCTGCTCCTGGCTCAACTGCATCCCGGCACCGACATTCTGGGTCGCCTGTTGCAGCCGTTTGATGCTGGCACTGATCTCTTCGGTCGACTGACGAGTGCGCCCCGAGAGGGTTCGCACTTCATCGGCCACCACCGCAAAACCGCGCCCCTGATCCCCAGCCCTCGCCGCCTCGATGGCGGCATTGAGCGCCAGCAGATTGGTCTGCTCGGCAATACCATTGATCACTTCGATAATATTGCCGATGCTGCTGCTCTCGGTAGAGAGGGAGCGCATCAGCCCCGCCACCCGTTCCACCTCTCCCACCAGCTGGTGAATCGCCTGATTGGCATGACCGGCCAGATTGTAGCCCTGTTCGACATAAAGGTTGGCCTCATCGGTCGCCGTAGCAGTCTTCACTGCATTACCTGCCACCTCCTGCACCGCCTGGCTCATCTCGGTAATGGCAGTCGCGACCTGATCCAGCTCCAGTTGCTGGGCATCACTGGCGCCCCGAGTATCCGCCGCAAGGGTGTCACAACGTTCCGCGGTCTGCAGCACGCCAGCAGAGAGCTCGTTGATTTCGGCCACCATATCCTGAAGCTTGGCAATAAAGTGATTGATGTTGGTGGCCAGCGCGCCCATCTCATCCTGACGGAGGATCTTGAGACGCCGGGTCAGATCCCCCTCTCCCCTGGCCAAATCGAACACCGCCAGATTCATCTGATGAAGTGGTCTCAGCACATTGCGATGAATGAGTACCATCAACAAGGCAATGATACAGATATCAAGTACCAGGATCTGCCAGACAGTGGTGATCAACTGCTGGCGCAAGTTGGCCTGAATGGCCGCATCACTGGTTTCGACCAGCAATCTGGCCACGGTATTTTTCTGGCCGCTGTCGTCGTAGACCAGATCATACCCCCCATAGGCCGCCGTATCGGCGGGTATGGCCGCTACAGGGGAAATAGTGCCCGCTGCATCGCGGGCAAACCCGGCCACCAGCTTCTCCTTGTTGACCACCAGCAGTGTGCTGAGCATATCGGCCGCCAGCTCGGATTTGAGCGATGCCTCGATAAAGGCCGACTCATAATTCCACAAAGGGCCAGGCAAGGAGAGCTGCAGTCGCTTGATCGCCTGCTCGACCAGCTGAGCCTGTTTGCTGTAGCTCTCTTCCCTCACCGAGCTGTAGTTATAACCACCAAACAGTACCAATAGCAGACTCACCGAGAGGGAAGTCAGTACGGCAATCCTGAACTTCAGACTTTTCCAATCCATGACTTCCTCCCGGTATTAACGGCAGCAGGAACAGTACAACTTACTGGTACTTGGCATTGATCTTGTCGATGGTGCCATCCGCCTTCATGGCAGCGAGGATCTCGTTGAGCTTGGTGATGAGCTCATCGGGCGTATCCTTGTTAAACGCCAAGCTCATCTGGGTTTCCTTGAACACGAAGACCGGCTTTGGTGAAGCTACTTTCTCCTTGCTGGCCAGATAAGGCGCCAGATACTGGCCGGTTGCCCAAAGATCGATGCGGCCCGCCTCCAGTTTTTTCACGTTGGCGGTATCGTTGGCAGCCAGCTGCAACTTGGCAAATCCCTGTGCCTTGAGATACTCGGCGGCCGCATCGCCGTTATAGCCACCCACCGAATACTGCTTGGCATCTTCCAGCGACTTGACCGTGATATTGGCGGTCGAACTGGAGAAAAACACCCAGTTGTTATTGACCAGCGGCCCTACCCACTTGAACAGTGCTTCCCGCTCCGGAGTGCGGGTCGTGGAGTAGAGGGCGGTATTGGGGGTGCCGAGGGTATCTTCGTACGCCCGTTTCCAGGGCATCAGGGTCAGCTTGTATTCGACCCCGGCACGCTTGAACAGCTCTTCGACCACCTCGGTCGACAGCCCGACAATCTTGCCCCCCTCTCCCTGCATGTTGAATGGCGGGTAATCCTCGGTCATCACGTTCAGTGGCGCAGCCTGAACAGCGCTTATCGCCATCATGGAAGAGACTGAAAAAATTGCACTTTTCCACAGCAGTTGATAGTTCATTGCAACCTCGCTTTGCTTGCCATTCATCCCTGAACATCCGCCGTTACCGATGGCGGTGCACGTCTGACCCGCTGGGGTCATGCCGGCTTTCACGGCTCGCCGCCCACCCATGTGCAGCAGCAAACAGATCCGGATTTTGCCTGTGCGCAACGAAACGCAACCGGCGAGGGAGGCTCACAACAAATCGAGGTGGAAACATGCCAGGGCAGCATGAGGGGAGTTCGGAGTGGGGCGGATAAACCTCTGCCATACAACAGCGCCGTGGCAAAGAAAAAGCGCATCGTTTTATGACAGAGGTCTGGGAGAGAAATGATAGAAAACGCCAACATCCATTTTCCCATACTGCTCGAGGAGACCTCAGAGCCAAACCTGTGCTTTAGCTAAGGTCACGAAAAGAGATACGTCAAATGAGAATGCTAACCCCCTCATCTGCTTCCAGATTAGATTCCAGATGAGCTCCGTCGAGCCAAAAAGTGGCGCGAGATACCCGAAGAACAGAAGGCCACCGCGAGGTGGCCTTCTCCAAATCAACAATGAACGTCTGGTGGAACTCAATCCTTGGCCGCGTCCATCACACCCTCTTCGGAGTGCGCAGGCAGGATCAGGTTGAGCAGGATGGCGGCAACAGATGCCAGGCCAACGCCGGCCAGCGCGAAGTCGCCAATCTTCATCTCCAGCGCACCGACACCGACGGTCAGAGTCACGGCGACGATGGCGATATTGCGTGACAGTCCCAGATCCACCTTGGATTCCACCAGCGTCTTGAGACCGATGGCAGCGATGGATCCGAACAGCAGCAGCATGATACCGCCCATAACCGGCATCGGGATGGAGGTAAGCAGCGCATTGAACTTGCCGAAGAAGGCCAGAATGATGGCAAACACCGCAGCCCAGGTCATGGTGACCGGATTGAAGTTGCGAGTGATCATCACGGCACCTGTCACTTCGGCGTAGGTGGTCACGGGTGGGCCACCGATGAAACCGGCGAAGCAGACGCCGATACCGTCACCGGCCAGCGTACGGTGCAAACCCGGATCCTTGGTGTAATCCTTGCCAGTCACGCCACCGATCGCCAACACGCCACCGATATGCTCGATACAGGGGGCGATGGCTACTGGCAACATGAACAACGCAGCAGCCCAGTTGATCTCCGGGGTTTCGAAGTGGGGCAGCGCCAGCCAGGGGGCGTTCACCATGCCATCGAAACTCACCTGGCCCATGAACACCGCCGAGACATAACCGGCAATCACGCCGCACAGGATGGGGATCAGCTTGATCCACCCCTTGCAGAACACAGCTGCAATCAGGGTGACCGCCAGCGAGATACCGGCCAGCGTCAACGCAGTCCCCGCAGGTACTACCTGCTCACTACCGGCACGGCCCATCGCCATGTTGCAGGCAACCTGCGCCACAGAAAGACCGATCACCATGATCACCGGGCCAATCACCACCGGGGGCAGCAATTTGTGCACAAACCCCATCCCTTTTGCCCGGATCAGCGCAGCCAGAATGAAATACATGAAACCGGCGGCAAACAGGCCAAACATGGTGGATGGCAATCCCCAGGTCTGGGTGGCGTAGATGATGGGGGCGATGAAGGCAAAGCTGGAGCCGAGGAAAATCGGGACCTGGCGGCGGGTGCAGAGCTGGAACAACAGGGTGCCCACACCGGCGCCAAGCAGGGCCATGGAGGGGTTCAATCCGGTGAGCAGGGGCACCAGAACCATGGCGCCGAAGGCGACAAACAGGATTTGCAGCCCGGCGACACTTTGCTTGACTAAGGAAAACATGGATGTCCTTAATTTTTTGATAACTGATGGGGATATTTATCACTTTTCAGTTATCACAAGACTTTTTCAAGGCGCAAAATGAACACAAATGCGTCATTTGTTACCTTTTACTGCTTGGGAAGGGCATGAAACTGGCTTTTTAGGCGGGATTCGTTGCTACAAGCATCGAGTATGCGATTTTACGCATTATTGTGACGAACGCCAATCGTTTTTCCATCATGTTTATTGTGTTCATGGTCAAAAATGCCGCCGCCAGGGGGCGCTCTATACTGGATCCTGTGAATCAAGATGGACAAGGAGTCCCCATGTCACAACCCCCATTCAAGGCCAGCCAGCGCAGATTGCTTATCGGCTCGGCCATCGCACTCGCCCTGTTTGCGAACCCGTTCAGTTATGATTTCACCAACAATGAGTGGCAAATGAATCAGGCCTATGCCAAGTCCTGCTTTATCGCCGGCACTCGCATCACGATGGCCGATGGTTCCACCCGCCCCATAGAGACGCTCCGGGTCGGTGAACAGGTGCTGGATCAGCACGGCGGCAGTAACCGGATCCTGGCGATCGAACGGGTCATACTGGGCAAGCGCAGACTCTACGGGATCAATGATCTGCCCCCGTTCTTTACCGCAGAGCACCCTCTGCTGACCACTCGGGGCTGGGCGGCCATCTCACCGGCCATGACCCGAACCGAAAACCCGCAACTGGCGGTGCTGCCGCTATTTACCGGCATGCAGATAATGTGTCGCCCGGCACCTGCCATGGTGGCGGGCAATCTGGCCCTGCAACCCCAGCCGGAATTACTGCTGGTTGAGTCACTCTGCTGGATCGAGGCATCTCCCACTACCGCACTCTTCAATCTGCTGCTCGATGGCAGCCACAGCTACATCGCCAATGAGCTGATCGTTCACAACAAAGATGGCGATGGTGGCAGTGGGGGCAGCAGTGGTGGAGGCAGCAACAGCGACGGTGGCAGCAACAGCGGTGGTGGCAGCAACAGCGGTGGTGGCAGCAACAGCGGCGGAGGCAGCGACAGCGGCGGTGGCAGCGACAGCGGCGGTGGCGGTGGCAGCAACAGCAACAGCGGCGGTGGCAGCGACAGCGATGGGGGCAGCGATGACAGTGGCGGCCAAGGCGAGCATGCCGGCGGAGAGCAGCATGGTGGAGGTGAACGGCATGCTGGTGGAGAAAAACATGCAGGGGGAGAACGCCATGGGGGTGGCCGCGGATTTGGCAATGGCGTTGATGACAACGGTGTGGATGCCGTCGATGCCAACGGCAATAAGCTCAGAGGTGACGGCACCATCGATGACAACGGCGTGGATGCCGTCGATGCCAATGGCAACAAGCTCAGAGGTGATGGCACCATCGATGACAACGGCGTGGATGCCGTCGATGCCAACGGCAACAAGCTCAGGGGGGATGGAACCATCGATGACAACGGCGTGGATGCCGTCGATGCCAATGGCAACAAACTCAGGGGCGATGGCACGGTCGATGACAACGGTGTGGATGCTGTCGATGCTAACGGCAATAAACTAAGAGGTGATGGCACGGTCGATGATCGCCAGCAAGTGCTTACCGATGAGCAGGAGCGGGCGCTGCTCAACAACGGCTTTCGCCAACAGGGGCAACCATAATGCGATATCTGTTACCACTCCTCCTGCTCGGCCTCACTGGCTGCGCCACGGTCGACACCCCGCCGCTTTACCATCAGATGGATAAGGCAGATGTTCAACTGGCCAATCAGGCACTCGCCAAGGCGCTGGAAACCCGTACCAAAGGGCAAAGCCTCACCTGGTTCAATCCGGCTAACCGTCACTCGGGCAGCGTCACCCCGCTACGCACCTTCCGCCATCCCAGTGGGGAGTGGTGCCGCGACTATCGCGAGCAACTCTATATCGGCAAGGCGAGCCAGCAGTGGCAGGATACCGCCTGTCGCAATCAGCAAGGGCGCTGGCGGCCATTGCGAACTTAGTGAATGCCACGGGGGATGAACGAAAGGGGGTAGCAGCGCTACCCCCTTGTCATCTTTACCGACCCGTTATCCAAGCGGTGAATATGCGGTTATACCCGACGATAGGGCAGGTAAACCGGCTCCCACATATGGTTGAGGATATGCTGCTGCAGATCCTGACCGATCAGCGGGTGGGAGGGGTCCCGACGCACGATATCCTTGAGCACGGCGGTGGCCACATGCACCGAGATGCTGCGCAGCTCGCGAATGCGGGGGTAAACGGCCCCTTTAGCCAGGTCAACCTCACTCACGCACTCAGCCAGCGCAAAGGCGGCGGTAGTGAAGACATCGGGCGTGATCTCGCGGATCTGGCTAACGATGGCCGCCAGACCTACACCGGGGAAGATAAAGACGTTGTTGCCCTGCCCGACCCTGAACTCCTGCCCCTCGTAGCTCACATCCTTGAACGGACTACCGGTTGCAACGATGGCTTTGCCCTTGCTCCAGCGGTAGATATCTTCCGGCAGCGCTTCACAGTTGGCGGTCGGGTTGGAGAGCGGGAACACCATGGGGCGCTCGCAATGCTGCAGCATCAGCTGGATGTGCTCTTCCTGGAAGGCCCCGCCCGAGCCGCTGGTACCCAGCAACACGGTAATGGGCACATGACGCAGCACATCGGCCAGATTGGCCTTGCCGGGCACCTCGGTATCCCAACCCGCCAGCAGTAACCCCGGTTTGGCGTAGCGACGCTTGTACTCGTCGAGCCCGTCCCGGTTGTCGCACACCAGCCCCTGGGTATCCAGAATGTAGATGCGATCGCGGGCCGCCTGCGGATCCATCCCCTCGCGGATCATCCCCGCGCAGATCTGATCCGCGACACCAACCCCGCCGGCGCCAGCGCCGTAGACCAGATAGTTCTGCTGGCCCAGGGTCTCCCCCTTGACCTTGACCGCGCCTATGATACCGGCCAGCACCACGGCACCGGTGCCCTGAATATCATCGTTGAATGACGGCAGTGACTGCTGGTAGCGGGCCAGATTGTTGAAGGCATTGGATTTGCTGAAGTCTTCCCACTGCAGCACGGCATTGGGGAAGTGGCGCTTGACCCCCTGCACGAACTTGTCGATGAACTCTTCGTACTCCTTGCCGCGAATGCGCTTATGGGGGCGGCCCAGATACATGGGGTCATCGAGCAGTTTCTGGTTGTCGGTGCCCACATCCAGCGCGATGGGCATGCAGCAGGCGGGGTGAATACCGGCACCCAGGGTATAGAGCGCCAGCTTGCCGATGGGGATGCCCATGCCGCCAACACCCTGGTCGCCGATCCCCAGAATGCCCTGGCTGTCGGTGACGACTATGATGCGGATCGATTTGGCATCGAAGTGGCGGGCCTGACTGCCCATGTCATCCACGTTGTCCGGGGTGATGTAGAGGCCGCGCGGCTTCTGGAAGCGGTGGCTGAACTCCTGACACGCCTTGCCCACGGTCGGGGTATAGATGTAGGGAGTCATCTCCTCCACATGGCGTGACAACAGGGCATAGAAGAGAGTCTCATTGCGATCCTGCAGGGCACGCAGGTTCTGGTACTTCTCGATATCGCTGCAAGCGCTTTTGAACCCCTCATACACTCGCTCGAGCTGGGCTTCAAAAGTTTGCACCTGAGGCGGCAGCAAACCATCGAGATCAAAATCGGCCCGCTCCTGTTCGGTGAAGGCCGTGCCCTTGTTGAGGTATCGATTGTTAAGCAGATCAGTGCCGGTCAGTGCAACGGGGCGAAAATCCTGTCCCTGTGCATCTTTCCACAGCAGATATTGTCCGGTAGCCATAGTCATTCTCTTTGATTTACGTGAAATTGCCGTTCGGCAGGAGAGCAAGACTCATAATGAAATCAATCATATGACGTTTACTCGATCGGTTTTGTGAGCTTGGGCATACCCTGCGGCCAAAATAGGCGCCCGGCGACCCCGGCGAGACAAATATCCACGGCAAGGAATGAGACTCATGTTAGCATTGCGGGCAACCCAGCCCCTTTCACCGCATCACAGCCGGGAGTGATCTGATGCCCTCGCCTCTGCCAGCCTGCGTCCCCTTCTTTCAGCCATGCGCCTGATCCCGCTGCTTGCTCTGTGGTTGTTTCTGACCTGCCAGTCGGCTCTCGCCGCACCGGGCCGGATACTCAACATCATCGTGGGTGAATGGCCCCCTTTCGTCTCCGAGCAGTCAAAACAGCACGGGCCAGTGGCCCACCTCATCAGCGATCTGTTCAAGGAGGCGGGCTATCAGGTGAAGTTCCACTTCGCCCCCTGGGGCCGGGTCTATTCGCTGGCGGCCAACAGCCAGCTCTACGACGCCACCGCCGTCTGGATGCACAAACCGGAGCGGGAGCTGGATTTTCTGTTCAGCGAAGCGGTGCTGCAGGAGCAGTTTGTCTTCTTCTCCCTCAAATCACGGCAACTGCAAGCCGAGCGCCTTGAGCAGATCATCGGCATGCGGTTGGGGGGCGATATCGCCTATAGCTACGGGCCCGAGCTGGACAAGATGGTGGCCGATGGCAAGGTAACCCAACAGAAAGTCACCGACGTGAAACAGAATTTCGGCAAGCTGCTGCGCGGGCGGATCGACCTCTATCCGCAAGAGCTGCGAGTCGGTCTGGCCGAGTTGCAGAGCCAGCTCGATCCCGCCAGCGCGGCACTCATCACCCACAGTCAGACCCCTTTTCTGCGCAACGACAGCTTCGTGATGTTCCCGCGCAAGATGCCGGATTCAGCCAAACTGCGGGATCAGTTCAATCAGCTGTTGCAGCAGGCCATCGCCAGCGGACGTTATCAGCGCTACTTCGAGCGGCTGGCCCGGGGGGAATATTGACCTTGGCGAGGCAAAAACAGAGGGGATAAAACAACGGTGGCGGCCCTTTGTGGCCACCACCTCTGTGATGCTTGTCAGCGGCCGGCATTAGCCGCTGATGCCCACCTCCAGCTTGAACGACGTCTTGGCCTTGCTGCTCTCGGCAGCCCCCATCTGGTAGACCCGAATGGTATAAGTGCCCTTGGCAGGCAGGGTTGCCTCAAAGTTGTTCCCGTCACGCGAGCCAACAAAGATCGCCTCCCCCTTGCTGCCCGGCGGCAAAATATTGAAGTAGGGCTTGCCGGTCAGGATCACCACCATGCTCTGGCCCTTGTTGGCCGTCAGCTTGTAATCGAGGGTCTGGCTACCCTGAATAGTGCCGTTGATAGTCGCCCCTGACTCCCCCTTCTTGAACTGCACCTGCTGGGTCTTGATCCCGTCAGCCGCCTGCGCCACGCCCGCAATACCACCGAAGAGCGCAGATGCACATACCGCTGCCAGCCATGCTTTTCTCATCATTTGTCATCCCTTGTGTGAATGGAACCCCTGTTACTGTTGCTCAAGGTGGCCCAAAAAACCATCGCCGTTTGCGGCATCGTTCAATCAATTTGCCATCACCATCGACCCGCCATCAAAAGGGGCGCCGCAGCGCCCCTTCTCTTTATTCTTTGTCGACCATCAGCTTGATTTCCCCGCCTTGGGCTCATCGAGGGTGTGCTTCACCTCTTCATACCATAGGTCGTGGTGCTCCTTGGCCCAGGTCTCGTCCACCTCGCCGGTCACCATCCCCTCCAGCGCCCCTTCCAGCTGGAACAGGCCCATATAGATATGGAAGATAAAGCCGCAGATAAGGATCAAGGCGCCTACGATATGGATAAAACTGGCCCACTCCATCTGGCGGCGCAGCTGGCCGAAGATGGGGAAATCGAGGAACAACCCGGTCGCCACCACAATGCCGCCAAACCAGATCAGCAACCAGAAGATCGCCTTCTCGCCACCGTTGGAGAAGCCAGCCGAGGGGTGGCTTCCCTTGTGCTTGCCGAGCATGCCGCCAAACTTCATGAACCACTTCACATCCACCATGTTGACGATGTTGTGGCGGAACCACTTGATGAGCACCCCCATCAGGCAGAGGAAGAAGAGCGGCCCCACATAGTTGTGGAACACCTTGGCAAACCAGATCCAGTTCTCCCACACCCCGAGGCTCACCACCGGCTTGATGAAGTACTTGCCGTAGATGATGGCCAGCCCCGACCCGGACAGGGTCAGGAACATGGCCGCCGTGGTCCAGTGCAGCGCTCGATCCAGCCTGCTCCAGCGCTTGAGCTTGCGCCCGGTGCGCGGCTTGGAGAGCTTGGTCTGCCCCACTACCAGATACATCAGGCCGCACATGGCAAGCGATCCGAAGATGGCGATGGCACCCAGCGGCGACACCCACTTGGTCTTCACCTCGAACCAGAGCTGGCCCGGCACCGAGATAAGCACCCCGTGCTCCGGCGAGCGGGAGGTGGTCACCCCCTCCTGCCCATCCTTCACCGCCCGCCAGTAATCGGCGCCGGCAAAGCCGACCGTCTCTTTCTCGGCATCGGCGAAACTTGCGGTACTCACCAGCAGCAGGGCAGCAAACAGGGCCATTAGCCAGGTTTTCATGCCGCCCCTCCCTGCTTGTTCAGCTTGCTGGCGTCGTGGAACAGCTCATCGCCGTTACCCCAGGCCGCATCCTTGGCACCGCGATAGGCGACCCGCTCGCGGAAGATGTCGGAGATGACCTGCGCATCCCCTGCCAGCAGTGCCTTGGTGGAGCAGAGCTCGGCACACATCGGCAGCTTGCCCTCGGCGATGCGGTTGGCACCGTACTTCTGGCGCTCCGCCTCGCTGTGATCCTCTTCCGGGCCGCCGGCACAGAAGGTGCACTTGTCCATCTTGCCCCGATCGCCAAAGGCGGCGGTCTTCGGGAACTGGGGCGCCCCGAACGGGCAGGCAAACAGGCAGTAGCCACAACCGATGCATAGATCCTTGTTGTGCAGCACGATGCCGTCGTCGGTGTGATAGAAGCAGTCGGCCGGGCAGACCGCCATGCAGGGGGCGTCGGTGCAGTGCATGCAGGCGACCGAAATGGAGGTCTCCCCCGGCAGGCCGTCGTTGAGGGTCACCACCCGGCGGCGCTGGATGCCCCACTCGAGGGCATCGTCGTTCTCGTTCTTGCACGCCGTCACACAGCCATTGCACTCGATGCAGCGCTTGGTGTCACACATGAATTTCATTCTGGCCATGGGATCAGGCTCCTACTTTGCGAAAACGGCACAGGGTGACCTTGGTCTCCTGCATCTGGGTGACCGGGTCATAGCCATAGGTGGTGACTATGTTGACCGACTCCCCCAGCACATAGGGATCAGACCCTTCCGGATATTTGGATCGCAGATCCTTGCCCTCGAAGTGGCCGCCGAAGTGGAACGGCATAAAGGCGAGCCCCGGTTTGACCCGCGGGGTCACCAGTGCCTTCACCTTGACCCTGCCCCCTTCCGGCCCCTCGACCCACACATCCTGACCGTCACGCACGCCGACGTCGTTGGCGTCCGCCGGGTTCATCTCAACGAACATCTCCTGCTGCAATTCAGCCAGCCAGGGGTTGGAGCGGGTCTCGTCGCCCCCTCCCTCATACTCCACCAGACGACCGGAGGTGAGGATGATGGGGAACTCCTTGCTGACATCCTTCTCCTGCACCGAGGCGTACTGGGTCGGCAGGCGCCACAGGCTCTTCGAATCAGGCCAGGTGGCGTAGTCGGCCAGCAGATCCCGGCGCGGGGTGTAGAGCGGCTCGCGGTGCTTGGGCACCTGATCCGGGAAGGTCCACACCACGCAGCGCGCCTTGGCGTTGCCATACGGCACAAAGCCGTGCTTGATGGCGACCCGCTGGATACCGCCGGAGAGATCGGTCTTCCAGTTCTTGCCCTCGGCCTCTTTTTTCTCGGCCTCGGTCAGCTCATCCCACCAGCCAAGCTGCTTCAGCAGGTCGGCAGTGATCTCGGGATAGCCGTCTTCTACTTCACTTCCCTTCGGCCAGGAGTCTTCGGCGAGCAGCGAGACGCCCTGATACTCGATGCCGAAACGGGCACGGAAACCACCGCCCCCTTCCGAGACCGGAATACTGGTGTCGTAGAGGATGTGGCTGCCGGGGTGCTTCATCTCCGGGGTACCCCAGCAGGGCCACGGCAGACCATACACTTCGCCACTGACCGGGCCGCCTTCGGCCTTGAGGTTGGTCTTGTGGAAGGTGTGCCAGTTCTGCTGGTGCGCCTTGAGCCGCTCCGGGCTCTGGCCGGTGTAGCCCACGCTCCACATGCCGCGGTTGTACTCGCGGGTGATGTCTTCCAGCAGTGGCTGGTTGTTCTCTACCTTGATGTGCTTGAACAGCTGGTCGGCAAAGCCAAGCTTCTTGCTCAGGAGATACATGATCTCGTGGTCGACCTTGGATTCGAACAGGGGTTCTATCACCTTGTCACGCCACTGCATGGAGCGGTTGGTGGCGGTGACGGAACCATAGGTTTCGAACTGGGTGGTGGCCGGCAGCAGGTAGACGCCGTCGGTGCGATCGTTCATGACGGCGGCAACGGTAGGGTACGGGTCGACAATCACCATCATGTCGAGCTTTTGCATCGCCTTCTTCATCTCGGGGCCGCGAGTCTGGGAGTTGACCGCATGGCCCCAGTAGAACATGGCGCGGATGTTGGAGCCCTGCTCGATGAGATCGGCGTTCTCCAGCACCCCGTCCACCCAGCGGGAGACCGGAATGCCGTTATTGTTCATCGGCAACTTGCCGTTGTAGGCCTTGTTGTCGAAACGGGCCTTGATCCACTCGTAATCCACATCCCACACCCGGGCCCAGTGCTTCCAGGAGCCCTCTTCCAGCCCGTAGTAGCCGGGCAGAGAGTCGGAGGTGACGCCAAAATCGGTGGCCCCCTGCACGTTGTCGTGACCGCGGAAGATGTTGGTGCCCGCCCCGCTCTTGCCCACGTTGCCGAGGGCCAGTTCGAGGATGCAGTAAGCGCGGGTGTTGTTGTTGCCTGTGGTGTGCTGGGTACCGCCCATGCACCAGACCACGCAGCCGGGGCGGTTGTCGGCCAACAGCTTGGCAGCGCCATGGACCTGCTGCTCGTTGAGGCCGGTCACCCGCTCCACTTCGGCCGGGGTCCAGCGCGCCACCTCTTTTTGCACCTCGTCCATGCCATAGACGCGAGTGCGGATGAACTCTTTATCTTCCCAACCGTTCTTGAAGATGTGCCAGAGCATGCCCCAGATAAAGGCGACGTCGGTGCCCGGACGCAGGGAGAGGTACATGTCAGCCTTGGCGGCGGTGCGGGTGCGGCGCGGGTCAACCACCAGGATCTTGCAGCCGTTGCGCTCTTTTGCCAGCAGAATGTGCTGCATGGCGACCGGGTGGGCCTCCGCCGGGTTGGAGCCGATAAACATGATCGACTTGCTGTTGTGCATGTCGTTCAGGCTGTTGGTCATGGCGCCATAGCCCCAGGTGTTGGCAACGCCGGCGACCGTGGTGGAGTGGCAGATCCGCGCCTGGTGATCCACGTTGTTGGTGCCCCACAGGGACGCCATCTTGCGAAACAGGTAGGCCTGCTCGTTGGAGTGCTTGGCGGAGCCGAGCCAGTAGACGCTGTCGGGGCCGGACTCCTTGCGCAGGCGCAGCACTTCGTTGCCCACCTCTTCGATGGCCTGATCCCAGCTGATGCGCTGCCACTTGCCGCCCACCAGCTTCATCGGGTACTTGAGGCGACGCTCACCGTGGCCATGCTCGCGCAGGGCCGCCCCCTTGGCGCAGTGACCGCCAAGGTTGAAGGGGTGATCAAAGGCCGGCTCCTGACCGGTCCAGACGCCGTTTTGCACCTCGGCATAGACGCCGCAGCCCACCGAGCAGTGGGAACAGATGGTACGCTTCACCTCGACCGGCACCCCGGCCGCCACGGTTTTGGCCTCGGCCCGCTGCATCATGGCAGGGGCCAGCCAACCGGCGGCCACGGCGCCACCGGCTACCAGACCCGAGTTGACCATAAAGGCGCGGCGGGTCAGCCCCTGACCGCGAATGGCCTCATTGCCCTGCTCGCCCGCCTGGGGCTGCTCGGCACGTTTTGTCAGTTTCATGAGTTCTCCTTCACTGATCCGGCTCAGTCGGTGCCGCGCAGGGTGCGATAAAAGTCGTGAACATGGGGGGTCTCCCGATAGCCCTTGTCAGGCTCGGTGTCGTGGGTCAACACCTCTTTGCCCACCACCCGGCCGGTAGCACCGGCCAGCACACCTATGGTGGCGACCACGCCAACTCCCTTGATCAGATTGCGGCGGGACGGGTCTTTCAGCTGTTCATCGCTCATTCTTGTGACCTCTGTTTTTGTAATGTCCGGCGCCTGCGCGCCAGCTTCGTGTTCAATGGGACATCTCGTCTATTCGTCTTGTTATGGGTGGATAAGGGCGTTCAGCCCGTCACCACACAGGCGCCAAACGGCAGGCGCAATTCGTTTTCCAGCTTGAAGAAATCTTCGGCAAGGGCCCCGACCGCCCGGTAGAAGCTGCCCCCTTTCGCCTGTTGCTGATCGCGGCAACAGGCGAGTACCCAGGGGGCAAGGTGGCGCTCATAGAAGCGGTTGCGCTCCGGGTGTTGCTCGCCAATCAGTACCGCCATCACCTCACAGAGGGCGGCGAGATGATCTTCCGGCTCACACACTCCGCTCTGGCGCTCGAAACCGAGGGACTGCAGATCTGCGCGCAATACCGCCAGCGGCAGCTCCATCAATGAGCCGGTGAGATACCAGGAGGCAAACGGCACAATCTCCCCGCGCCCCAGCCCGATAAAGAGATCCTGATACTCCTCGGCAAGCTCGTTTTCGTGGTGGCTACTCGCCGCCAGCTGCACCAGTCCGAGCCCTCTGGCAAAGGGGCCCGGCATCGGCTGCAACCCTTGCAGCCAGGCGAGCTGTTCGCCACGGGGGGCGGCGCGCCAGAGACTCGCCAGCAGGGCGTAGAGATCGGCGCTGCTCTGTTCCAGTTCGGTCATGGTCAGTTCGCCAGCCTCTTCGTTATGTTGTTCACTCATCACTGGCCCCTCATACCTTGAGCTGGGAGACGGGATCCGCCGCCAGCGCTGCAAACACATCCTTGACCCGACAGTCCTCGCACATCAGCAGCCGCTGAGCGGCCTCGTTCTGGAAGTGGGAGTGACCGGCCAGTTTTTGCTGGATGCGGCGGATCATCGAGGCGGGCGCGAACGGCTTGGAGCAGCGAATGCAGCAGGCAGCCTCTTCGGCTTTCAGGCTCTGCACGGCGCGGCGCGCTTCGGGCACCGGCTGCAGGTGGGGCACCAGTACAATGGCCTGCTCAGGGCACGCCTTTTCGCACATGCCGCACTGGATGCAATCCTGCTCGATAAAGTTGAGACCCGGCGTGTGCCCAACCGCATGCAGGGCGCGGCTCGGGCAGACCGCCACGCAGCCCATGCAGAGGGTGCAGTCTGCGTCTTTCAGCTCCACGCTGCCGTAAGGGGCGCCGTGGGGCACCGCCAGCGGCTCGCGGCTCCCTTCGTTGGCCTGCCAGAGGGCATCGAAGGCGGCAAACAGGTTTTCCCGTTTGTCCCCTTTCAGCGGCTTCACCAGCAGGGCAAGAGCTGGTTCACCGGAGATCGGCTTATCTTGTTCGGCATCCGGGTTAAACAGGGCGATGCGATCGGCAGCAAGCCCAGCGCCCGCCAACAGCACGGCGGCGCTGGCCAGCTCCCGCTCAACCAGCGCACGGACGCTTGCGGGGGCATCGTCACCGAGCGCAATGCGCACTGCGCTGGCGCCATAGGCAAGGGCGGCGAACCAGCTCTCGATGCCTAAACTCGCGCTCTCCTCCACCCAGACCGGCAGCCAGTTGGCGGGCAAGCGGGTGAGCTCGGCTTCAACCCATTCGCGCTCGTTTTCACCGGCGATCAGCAGTCGAGGCACTTCGCCGCCCGCCTCCCGGTAGTGCTTGAGCAATCGGAACAGGTAGTCACCGCTGGTGTTGGCATCGGGCTGGTGATAGGCAATCGCCCCGGTCGGACAGGCAGAGGCGCAGCTGCCAAAGCCCTGACAGAGATGGGGATCGATCTGGATGCGACCATTGATGGGCTTGAGGGCATCGGTCGGACAGACATCGAGGCAGCGGCTGCAACCGGGCACGCCGCGGGCGGTAAAGGCGCAGGCCTCGGGGTCGAGACGAAAATAGCGAGGTTTGTCGAAAATACCGGTCAGCGCGCAGATCTCGACAAGCCGTTCGGCCAGCCCTTGGTCATCGGCAAGATGCAGATAACCGACCGGCGGGCGCTCCAGCGCAAAGAGCGGGGCGCGGCCCAGATCGGCAACCAGATCGAAGCGCGGTTCGCGTGGCGGTTCACTAACAGCAGCCGCTTGTTGTGGAAAGCAGAGCGCAGCCAGGTTAACTCGCTCACCCTGCCCATTGAGGCCGGTGAGCTGGAACTGCCCCAGATACCCTGTCAGGCTCGGTTCGCGCAGGGTCAGGGCCGCGAGGGATGCGGTGACATCGAAAATGGTTTCGAGATCTGTCGCCTCGGCATCATGGACCGCTTCGGTCACCAGCAGGGTGGGCTTCACCCCGGCGGGCAGCAGGCTCGCGGCGCGGCGAATCCGATCTTCCGGGCCGACCAGCAGCAGGCGCCCCTGACTCTGGTATGAGACAGTGGCCGGGATCAGGTTGTCGGTCTTGACCGTATGCTGCAGCGCATAGGCGCGAGCGCGCGCGTTATGCTCGGCCGCCCCCGCCCCATGGGCAAGATTGGAGGCTAGATTTGGGGCCAGATTTGGCAATGTTTGTTCAGTGCTCACATACACTCCTGCGCGCGCCACCTCATGGGATGGGCGCTTGTTGGTAAGCCGAGAGAGCAAGAGGCGAGCCAACTCCCCCGGAAAAAAAGTGACTGACAGGGAGTCAGGATCCTGAGGGTGCCATTCCCTCACCTTTGGTTGGGACATTTTGTCCATCACAGGAAACCAAAATGTCCCGATCGTCGGTGTGGGTTTGAGAATGGTTATCAGCCAGCCCTTGCGGCTCGTCGACGGCAGGTTCGCTGGCAAGCGCCACCGGTTCAGCGGATCCGCTGGCCGGATTGGCCGTCTCGCTCTCCGGGGCGGTCACCTGATTCACCAGCCAGTTGCGCAGCCCGGCGGTCAGGGCCGCAGGCAGCAATTCGGGCTGGCTGAAATCCTGGGTGTAGTCGTCGAGCCCATCCGGCTTGTGGCTGCGAAACATGGCCCGCAGCGCCTCCCTGTCCGGGAGTTTGGCCTTGCCCGGCGGGGCTGTTGTTAGCGGCGGTTCGCCACTCTCGGCCCCCTCAACGGCAAGGGGTTCACTACTCCCCTTGTCAGTGCTGACTACGGGGCTATCCAGCGCGGCATCTGGAGTTTCAGTTTCGCCACTGCCTTCGATGGGGGTGGCAACAGCCTCGGGGCTAACCTCTTCCCGTGGCTGCAATACCTGATGCTTGCGCGCCTCACTCTTGCGAGACGACCAGCGTTTGAGGAACTCACTCATGGGCGCGATTTCCGCTGTCACTGCCACGCTCGCGGCCATCGGGGCCGGTAGCTTTAACGGCGCCACAGCTGGCTTGATCTTGGCTATCAACCCCCAGCTGATCCTGCGCCCGTCCCTTGCCCTTCTTGCCCTTACGGCGGGCCTCCAGCAGCTCGCCGTGGCGACCGATAAAGGCCTCCACCCAGGCTTGCAGCGCCTCGGGCAGCGGGCAGGAGAGCACCTGCCGCTCGCCATCCATATAGGCGGCGGCCACGGTCTGGCTCAGGGTCAGACCATCGGCCACAAAGCCACTGTCCACGCGGCTTCCGGTCACAAAGAGGCGAGGCGAGCCGGAGCTCAGATTGAAGCGATAATCCCCCCGCTCATCGCGAAACAGGGTAAGGGGCAAGGCACCGGCCGCCTCGGGCTCGGCGGGATGAAGCGCCGCAATCTCGAAACGGCGGCTCTGCCAGCGGCCAACCTGGCTGTCGATGGCCTTTAACTCCAGTTGCAGCCAGCGCTGCGGGGGCAAGGTATTGGTGGTGTCTTGCACTGTCACGGCTCCCATCAGAAGGTCTCTGCCGGGCCGCCCTCCCCCGTGATTCACCCCGTTCGGGGCGGATCAGAGCAACAGATTCAGGGCGGCCACGGCCATCAATGGGATAAGACTTAGCAAGAGTGGGGCCAAGGCAGGTTTGGTAGTTGATGGAGGCATTGCTGCGGGTTGGCCTGTCATGCGGAGTATGGGTTGGCGCGGGCGTAGGTTGGTGCAGAGCGAAGCCCAACATGCGGAGTAAAACCAATCAGCCTGTGTATCTGATCGAGGGAATGGCAATAATCGAATAACGCTGAATTATCCGATTATTGCCTTGATAAGGTGTTCGCGGTAAACGTTGGGCTTCACTTCATTCAGCACCAACCTACGATTAAACCTATCACACAAGATATAAATTCGTAATGTAGACATCTCTTTTTCGGTGATTAAACTTAGGTCATAGACAACCTAACTTATATGTTCTGTAACTCTTTGCGCATCTGACTCATTAACTCTTTAGATGTCGATTGTGTTTCTATTGCCAATTCTGATAGTTCACTCTGAAGCTTTATAGCCAAATCATTATTTTTGTTTATGATGATATCTAATAAATTTGACATGAACTCATGTGACTTATCTACTGTAGCTTTTGTCAAAGCTTCTAATCTGGAGAAAGTTGCAAGCATTTCGTCAGAAGCAGTTAATTTAAGCTTGTTGGATTCTGCATATAACATCAATAAATCATCTGAGCCAGAGCGCATAACCTCTGATATTTTTGAATTAAGCCAACATATAACCTCTCGTTCTTTATCTTTGTTTTCAGAGAGAGAAGCATCTAAGTAATCTTTGAAGTATTTATTATATACGGGTTCCATAACCTCTCGCATATTAACTTGGAACTTTCTCCCGAAATCATCCAGGCGAGAGACATACATTTCATATTGATTTACTTTTAACTCAAAGACAGCCCTTCTTCTCTCGATATCTAAAGAAAAGCCATGTTTGATTTCCTCTATGGCTTTTTCATGGCTCTGCTTATTAAAATACATAAACAAACCCCAAAGAACATTAATCAAGCAAAAAACCCAAGTAAAATAATCAGGGTTTTCTTTGATGATGTTATATATCAACTCCATAATACCTCTTTGAACATCATTCAATATCATTAGCGAGCATATACACCCTGACTTTACAACGTATTCTACTAATCTGGAACAAAACTTGCTGTATCCCTCCCCTTAGATCCCGGCAACCGGTCGCGAGGGGCCCATGACACCGACCTTTATCAAAAGCAATGCTGCCGCCCAGCTCACCATGGCCGTCGAGGTGATGGATGAACAGGGCACGATGAACACCCGCCAAATCGCCTGTGAGCGGCCACTGACGGTCTACCTCAACTGGAAGGAGATAGTAACCCTGATGACGCTGGGGGCCCGCCCCGAGGCGCTGGTGCTGGGTTATCTGAAAAATCAGGGCTTTATCGAGGATATCTCGGCCATCGAGTCGGTGATCGTCGACTGGGAGAGCGAGGCCGCCGCCGTGGTGAGCAGCCAGCAGGCCGCCGATCTCGACAAGTCACTGGAGAAGAAGACGGTCACCTCCGGCTGCGGTCAGGGCACCATGTATGGCAGCGTGATGAAGAAGCTCGAAGGGGTGGTTTTGGCGGCGCCCGAGCTTAAACAGAGCACCCTCTACGCCCTGCTGAAAGCCCTGTCGGCCCATAACGAAACCTACAAGATGGCCGGTGCCGTCCATGGCTGCGCCATCTGTCGCGGTAGCGAAATCCTCTCCTTTGTCGAGGATGTGGGACGCCACAATGCGGTGGATACCCTGGCGGGCGAGCTATGGATGCGCGGCGAGAGTGGCCACGACAAGATCTTCTACACCACCGGGCGGCTCACCTCGGAGATGGTGATCAAGGTGGCGCAGATGGGCATTCCGGTGCTGCTGTCGCGCTCCGGTGTCACCCAGATGGGGCTGGATCTCGCCCGCCAGCTCGGCATCACCATGATTGCCCGCGCCAAGGGGCGCCACTTCGAGGTATTCAGCGGCCACGACCATATGGTGCTGGACGAGAAGCCACCGGTGCTGGCGCCCGGTTCGGCCGGTCGCGGGATGCGGGATTAAACCATGAACGAGTTTATGAACGTGAAGCAGGTGGCGGAATACCTCGATCTCAACGAGAAGAAGGTCTACCAGCTCGCCAACGAGGCGCGTATCCCCGCCACCAAGGCGACCGGCAAGTGGCTGTTTCCCCGCTCCCTGCTCGACCGCTGGCTGCTCGGCAGTTGCCACGAGGGGGTGATGAACGACCGGCTGCTGCTGGCAGGCTCGGACGATGTGCTGCTCCACTACGCCAGCAGCCGCTTGGCCCAGCAGCTCGGCACCCAGGCACTGGTGGGCTACACCCCGTGCGGCACCCGTCAGGGGCTGGCGATGCTGGCACGCGGCCATGTGGATCTCTGCGCCATCCACTGGGGGCAGGCCGAGGAGGCGCACCTGCGCCACCCGGCGCTGGTGCAGCAGTATCAGGGCCACCGGCAATGGGTGATCGTTCATGGATTCAGGCGGGTGCAGGGGCTGGTGCTGCGGCAAGGGCTGCAACCCAAGGAGGCGAAAGAGGCGCTCGACTGGCGCTGGGCCATGCGCCAAGAGGGGGCTGGCAGCCAGCGCGCTCTGCAGGAGTGGCTGCAAACGCAAGGCGAGTCGCTGACCCGGCTGGAGCGCCCCCTCGAGGTCAACAGCGAGCGGGAGCTGGCCGCCGCCATCAGCCGTGGCGATGCGGACGTCGGGCCCGGCGCCCAGAGCACCGCCACCGAGTTTGGCCTCGGCTTTATGCCGCTGTCGCAGGAGTGCTTCGATCTGGTGATGCCGCAAGGAGTCTTCTTTCGCACCCTGCTGCAACAGCTGATCGGCTGGCTGCAATCCCCCGAGGGGCGTGAGCTGGCGGCTCGCCTCGGCGGCTATGACCTGAGCCAAAGCGGCAAGCTGGTGTGGAGTCCGCAGTAAATAACCACTCACCCACCGACAAAACAGCCCGCCAACCATGTTGACGGGCTGTTTTTATCACGGGCTTTTTGATAACGAGATCAATCCCCTGTCTCACGCCCCTCGGCATTGAGGGCGATGCGCCACCCTTCCAGTTTCGCGGGCTCGCTGCCGCGGGGCAACAGGGCGTGGCTGCGCAGCCGCACGGTAAAGCAGCTCCCCTGCCCCGGGGTGGAGTCCACCAAGAGCTCCCCACCCCAGCGACTGATGATGCGGTGGCTCAGGGCCAGCCCCAGCCCGGTGCCGGTGGCGCGGGTGGTGAAGAAGGGGTCGAAGATCTTGTCGATAATGGCCGCCTCGATGCCGCTGCCGTTGTCGATCACCCGCACTTCTGCCCCGCGCAGCTGACCCAGTTCATCGAACCAGTCGCGGCTCTCGACCCGGATCTCCCCCTGCTCCCCCAGCGCGTGGCTGGCGTTGACCAAGAGGTTTATCAGAACCTGCAGCAACTGCTGTCGATCTGCCTCAATGGGCTGCTGGGCCTTGAGATCGGCCACCAGCTCCACCTGCTGCTGACGCAGGGCAGAGCGCACTAGGGTCAGGCTCTCCTCGATGATGGGGTTGAGGTGCTGCCACACAGGCGCCGTCTCGTAATCGCCGGGGCGCGAATATTGCAGCAGGCTGCGGGTGATGGCACGAATGCGCTCGATCTGGGCCAGCACCAGCGCCAGCTCCTCGCTGACCGGCTCGGCCGCCGCCCCCAGCTCCAGCTTCATCAGCTCCACATTGCCGAGGATCACCGCCAGCGGGTTGTTGATCTCGTGGGCCACACCGGCCGAAAGCTCGCCAAGGGCCGCCAGCTTCTCGCTGATCAGCAGCTGCTGGCGCGCCTCGGTCAGCATATGGATATGATCTTCCAGCTCGGCGGTCTTCTGCTCGAGGCTTTGGGTGCGCTCGGCCACCTTCTGCTCCAGCTCATCGGCGCTACGGGCCATCTGCTGCTGATGCGCTTCTTGCCTATCCAGCATGGCGTCGAACTGGCGACCGAGCTGGGCCAGCTCGTGGTCGGGATCGAGTGCCAGCGGGCCGATGCGAGCGGACTCCCCGGCCTGCACCTGCCGCACCACCTTGTGCATCCGCTCGATGGGGGAGAAGAGATCCCGCGCGCCGCGATAGACCAGCAGGCCGGAGAGCAGCAACAGCAGCACCACGCCGGAGCCCAGCTCCACCAGATTGGTGAGGTAGGTGCGGATGATGGGCCACTCGAGAAAGCCCACATAGAGCATGCCGAGCCGCTCGCCCCTGGCTCCCAGCAGCGGCTCGTAACCCGAGACATACCAGGCGTCGTGAACGAAGGCACGGTCAACCCACATCTCCCCTCGCCCCAGTACCTGTTCGCGCACTGGCGGCGAGACCCGGGTACCCACCGCCCGACCCACCTGACGGCTACTGCTGACCGGTACGTTGGTGCTCACCCGCAGATCGTCGAGAAACAGGGTGACGGTGCCAACGCTGCCATCCGGCAGGGTATTTTTGGCAAACACCTGCCCCTTGAGCTCATCCACCAGCCGGGTGCTGCCGTTGACAAGCTCGCCCCCCTCCAGCAAGGCCCAAAGGGAGCCGTCGCGGCCCATCACAGGCGTCAATGACAGACTGATCAGCCCCCTGTCCTCCACCACCCTGGTGCCATCCCGCTGCCACAGCACGGCCCGCTTGGCCAGTTGCGGGGAGAGAGCGAGCATCTCCTGCTGCGACCAGACCACAAAGTGGCTGACGCTGCGCCCGGCCGTGAGGGCGGCCCGCTCCTGCGCCGTCAGCTGATCCAGCTCGGGGCCACGGCGCAAGCGCAGAAAATCGAGACCATAGTTGGCCGCCAGCGGCATCACCCAGTCATGCAGCTGATCCGGCGATTCCCGCAGCCGCAGCTGAAAGGCCCAGGCATCGCGCAGATGCTCGAGATGCTCGGTCTGGCGCTGCTGCTGCACCGTGATGGCGTGGTGGGCCACCCCGAGATCGCTGCGCACCGTGGTGAGCAGGTTCTGCCAGCTGTAGGTTAGAGTCCAGTAGAGGGTGAGCGCGATCATGCCCACCAGAGTGAGCATGATGGGTACCGAGGTGAGCAGCAGCAGACGCCAGCGCACTTTGGTGCGGACGCAACGGGGCAACAGGGCGCGCATGCAGCGGGAGAGTAGGGTCAGCTTCATCGCCACCCCATCCAGTCAGCCTTCCTCATTCGATGGCCCACTCCTTGAATTTGCGATCCAGCGTCTTGCGCGCCACCCCGAGCACCCGGGAGGCGGCCGACTTGTTGCCATCATGGCTCGCCACTACTTGCAGGATGTGGGCTTTTTCCACCTCCGCCAGCGGCCACGCCAGCGGATAGCCCTCCTCGCTCGCCCCCTGTTCGGCAAGCTTGCTGCTCTGCCAGTAATCCGCCGGAGGTTTGCCCAGCAGCAGACAGCGCTCGATGAGGTTGCGCAGCTCCCGCACGTTGCCGGGCCAGGGGTAGGCCTGCATCGCCACCACATCCTCGTGGGTCCAGCTCAAGGAGCCCATCCCCATCTCGGCGGTGAGCTGGCGGGTAAAGTGGTGCACCAGCGCGGGGATGTCGTCGATCCGCTCCCGCAGCGGGGCGACCGGCAGCGCCACCACGTTGAGGCGATAGAAGAGATCTTCGCGAAAGCGGCCCGCCTCCACCTCGGCCTTGAGATTGCGGTTGGTGGCGGCGACGATGCGCACATCCACCGCCAATTCGCGCTCGGCCCCCACCGGGCGGATAGCCTTCTGCTCCAGCGCCCGTAGCAATGAGGCCTGCATGGCGAGCGGCATTTCGCCGATCTCGTCGAGAAACAGGGTGCCCTGATGGGCGACCCGGAACAGGCCGTCGCGCCCCTTGCGGGCGCCGGTAAAGGCCCCCTGTACGTGGCCAAACAGCTCGCTTTCCAAAAGCTCCGGTGCGATGGAGGCGCAGTTGAGGGGCACAAAGGCCCCCATCCGGCCAGAGAGTTGATGCAGGGCGCGGGCCACCAGCTCCTTGCCGGTGCCGGACTCCCCCTCCACCAGTACGGCGGCGTTGGAGGGGGCCACTCTGGCGATGAGCGTCTTGAGCTCGCGGGTCTTGGCACTGTCGCCAATCAGGGTGGGCGGGAACAGCTTGCTCACCTCCCGGCGCAGCAGCAGGTTCTCCCGCTCCATCTGGCGGCGCTCGATGACTCTGTCCACCGCCTGCACCATCTGATCGAGGTTGAAGGGCTTGAGGATAAAGTCGCTGGCACCGAGGCGCAGCGCCTTGAGGGCGGTCTCCATATCGCCAAAACCGGTCATGAAGATGATGTCGCTGCGGCGAGTGGCCGGGTCGATGGCCTCGTGCCATTCGATGCCGGAGCGCCCAGGCAGCCGGATGTCGGCAATGATAAGGTCGAAGTGAAGGCGGCAGCGCAGGGCTTCCGCCTCCTCCACGCTGGCGGCAGTCTCAATCTGGGCGAAGCGCTTGGCCAGCGCCTTGGCCAGAAAGCTGCGCATGCCGGGCTCATCGTCAACGATAAGCAGGGAGAGGGCAGACCAGCGGCTGGGAGGGAGTGTCATGGAAAAAAGTACCTCGGATGCACGTACGGTCGGTGAATGTCCCGATAACCGGAACCTTAGTGGGACATTTTGTCCTTACCGTATCAAAAGCACCAACACCAATTATTAAAAGCGATAACAAGCTCACCTAATTGATTCTAATAAGCTTCTGTTTTTAAACGGCAAACCGTGAATACAGCGGCAAAGGAACGGTTTGGCACCCTGCTTGCTTACTCTTGCCCTCTCCTCAGCCACCCTGAAAAAGTTGCATCACGATGACGATAAAAACCAGCCTCAAACGTTTTGCCCTCTCCCTCGCCACCAGCCTGCTGATCGCCGGTGCTGCCCACGCCGAAGCGGATACTAATGCCGCAAAAGCGCCGATCCGCCTCGCCACCACCACCAGCACCGAGCAGTCCGGTCTGCTGGGCTGGTTGCTGCCTCAGTTCACCAAGGAGACCGGTTATCCGGTGCAGGTGATGGCGGCCGGTACCGGCCAGAGCCTGAAGATGGGCGAGAACGGCGACGCGGATCTGGTGATGACCCACGCACCGTCTGCCGAGAAGAAGTTCGTTGATGCGGGCTTTGGCATCGAGCCGGTGCACCTGATGTACAACGACTTCGTCATCGTCGGCCCGGCGAAAGATCCGGCGGGGCTCGGCAAACTGCACGACGCGGCCAAGGGGCTGCAAGCCATCAAGGAGCAGGGCCAGACCTTTATTTCCCGCGGTGACGAGTCCGGTACCCACATCAAGGAGAAGACCCTGTGGCAGGCCGCTGACGTCAAACCCGAGTTTGCCGGTTACAAATCCATCGGCCAGGGGATGGGGCCGACCCTGACCATGGCCTCGGAGCTGGGTGCCTACACCCTGACCGACCGCGGCACCTGGCTCGCCTACCAGAGCAAGCTGGATCTCGCCGTACTGCTGGAGGGTGACAAGCGCCTGTTCAACCCCTATCAGGTGATCCTGGTCAACCCCAAGCGCTACCCGGATCTCAACACCGAAGGGGCCCGCACCCTGAAGAACTGGTTGGTCTCCGAGCATGGCCAGAAGCTGATCGGCGACTTCAAGGTAGCCGGTCAGGCGCTGTTTGTAGCGGATGCCAACGGGAAATAATGGCAACCCCTGCGATGATCTTGATGGCCCTCCCCCGGTTCGCTGAGGGAGGCGCCTGATGCCGACCCTGCTCGATACTACGTTGGCTGCCCTCACCCTGCTGTTCAGTGGTGACACCGAACTGTGGCAGGTGGTGGGGGTCTCCTTCTCCGTCTCCTGCATCGCCCTGCTGCTGGTGCTGCTGCCCGCCTTGCTGCTGGGCTTTGCCTTGGCCTATCTGCCGCTGCCCGGCCGCTGGCTCTGGCTCTCCTGCATCAATACCCTGCAATCGGTGCCGACCGTGGTGATCGGCCTCTTGCTCTACATGCTGCTGTCGCGGGCCGGCCCCTTTGGCGACTGGAAGCTGCTCTTTACCCAGCAGGCGATGGTAGTGGGGCAGATGCTGATCGCCTTCCCGGTGATCGCCACCATGGCTCACGCGGCGTTTGTCCAGAGCGACCGGCGCGCCTGGGAGACCGCCCTAACCCTCGGGGTCTCCTGGCCCAAGGCGCTGATCGGCCTGATGCACGAGTGCCGCTTTGGCCTGCTGGCCGCCATCATCGGCGCCTTCAGCCGTATCGTCACAGAGGTGGGCTGCTCCATGATGGTGGGGGGCAATATCCTGCACTTTACCCGCAATATCCCCACCGCCATCGCGCTGGAAACCCAGAAAGGGGCCTTCACCCAGGGGGTGGCCCTCGGCATAGTGCTGCTCACCCTCGCCCTCTTGCTCAACCTGCTGCTGACGGCGTGTCGCGGCCACAGCTATCTGAAGAACTGACCATGCCCCCACTGTGTATCAACAGGAGTACCCCATGGCCCTGACCGCCCACCAGCTGACGATGCGCTTTGGCGAGCGCCAGCTGTTCGAGATTGACCGGCTCGCCATCGCACCGGGGGATGCCATCTGGCTGCATGGAGCCAACGGGGTGGGCAAGACCACTCTGCTCAAAATCCTGGCGGGGCTGCTGGCACCCACCCGCGGTCACACCAATCTGCCGGGGCGCTGGCAACAGCGGCTCAACCGGCTGCTCAAGCGGGATCTGGGGCCGGGCCGGGTCACCTATCTGCACCAGACCCCCTATCTGTTCGATCGCACAGTGCACGACAACGTGGCCTGGGCGCTCGATAAACAACTCGGCAGCGAGATCCGGGTGTTCGAGGCGCTGCGCCGGGTCGAGCTGGAGGGGCTGGCGCGGGAGCACATCAGCATTTTGTCCGGTGGCGAACGGCAACGGCTGGCGATGGCCCGTGCCTGGGCGCTGCAACCTGCCTTTCTGCTGATGGATGAGCCCACCGCCAATCTGGACACACATTCGGTTGCCCTGATGGCCGCATTGGCGCAAGATCTGCGGGAACATGGCAGCGGCCTGGTCGTCATCAGCCACCAGAGCAACGCCCTGACCGACCTGTGCGAGCGGCAATGGACCCTCGCCCGTGGCCAGCTGCAAGAGACGACCCCTTTAAAAATCATCGAGCGACATGACTTCAAAAAGCGACAGCCACTCTGATCCCGTTGCCGTATCAGCAGTGATCCTGGCAGGAGGCCGCGCCACCCGGATGGGAGGCGAAGACAAGGGATGGGTAGCACTGGCGGGACGCCCTCTTATCGACCACGTTCTGGCACGGCTGCGCCCCCAGGTGGATGAGGTGCTGATCAACGCCAACCGCAGTCAGGCCCGCTATCAGGCGCTGGCCCCGGTCATCAGCGATGACAACAACGACTATCTCGGCCCGCTGGCGGGCATGCAGGCTGGCCTTGCCGCCGCCCGTCACGACTGGGTGCTGTTTGTCCCCTGCGATGGCCCCGCCCTGCCGCTGGATCTGATGAGCCGCTTTCGCGCCGCCCTGACCCCGGATACCGAGCTGGTAGTGGCCCACGACGGCGACTGGCTGCAACCCGTGGTGGCCCTGCTGCACAAATCCCTGCTCCCCTCCCTCACCGCCGCACTGGTAGAGGGGGAGCGCAAAATCGATATCTGGTTTGCCCGCCACAATATGGCGGTGGTGAGCTTTGCCGATCAGCCGGATGCCTTTATCAATCTCAATAGCCCTGCCGAGCTGGCCGCCTACGAGGCCCGTCTGCTTGCCCCGGCTATCGACCCCCAACAAGGAGTCACCTCATGACCCCGGCCCCCACTCTTCCCCTGCTCGGCTTCGCCGCCTGGAGCGGCACCGGCAAGACCACCTTGCTGGAGCAGTTGATCCCCCTGCTGGTGGATCGCGGCCTGCGCATTGGGGTGCTCAAGCACGCCCACCACGACTTTGATATCGACCAGCCGGGCAAGGACAGCTATCGCCTGCGCAAGGCGGGTGCCCAGCAGATGATGGTGGCTTCCCGCCGCCGTCATGCTCGCATCA
Source organism: Aeromonas sp. 601039 (assembly GCF_049174415.1). Taxonomy (NCBI): domain Bacteria; kingdom Pseudomonadati; phylum Pseudomonadota; class Gammaproteobacteria; order Aeromonadales; family Aeromonadaceae; genus Aeromonas; species Aeromonas sp. 601039. The sequence continues at coordinate 30,664 of NZ_JAAKTL010000011.1, read as the reverse complement.
TTGAAACCGAGCTGGCCGAAGCCGATTTTCGCCAGCTGCTGGCCAGCTTCGATCAGACAGAGCTCGACCTGCTCTTGGTCGAGGGGTTCAAGCACGAGCACTTCCCGAAAATCGAGCTGCACCGCGCCGAGATTGGCAAGCCGCTGCTCTTCCCCGAAGACAGTGACATCATCGCGCTAGCCAGCGATCAGCCCGCAGAGACCACCCTGCCGCAACTCGATATCAACGATCTGGCGGCTATCGCCGACTTCGTCTGCCGCTGGCTTGACGGCTGCCAGAGCAAGGAGCCAGAGGCGGGCAAGGGCTTTCTCTCGGTCGAGGCGGCCCGCAACGCCATTCTGGCGGCCCTCACCCCGAGCACTGCCTGCAGCGACAAACCGCTGGCCCAGTGCCACGGCGCCGTGCTGGCAAGGGATCTGATAAGCCCCATCAATGTGCCACCCCACGCCAACTCGGCGATGGATGGCATTGGCCTTCGCAGCGACGATCTCGCCGCCGGTCGCTGGCAACTGGTGGGGGAAGTGCTAGCGGGCCAGCAGCGCCACGAGCCTGTGCTGGCCGGTCAGGCGGTGCAGATCATGACCGGCGCTCCGCTGCCCCCCGGGGTAGATACCGTGGTGATGCGGGAAGAGACGCTGATTGACGGTGAGTGTGTCACGGTCACCGCCCCGATCCGGGCGGGACAGAATGTGCGCCTGGCCGGCGAAGATCTCGCCAAAGGCGCGGTCGCCATCCCGGCCGGTACCTGGCTTGGTGCCCCCCAGCTGGGGCTGGCAGCATCACTCGGTCAAGCCAGTCTCACTGTGCGCACCCCGCTGAAAGTGGCGCTGTTCAGTACCGGTGACGAGGTGCAGGCACCGGGCGAGCAGCTCGCCCCCGGCCATATCTTCGACAGCAATCGCTTCACCCTGATGGCCCTTATCCGCGCCGCCGGTTGCGAGGTGATGGACCTTGGCATCATTCCCGATGACAAGACCATTCTGCGCCAGCAGCTGGAGCAGGCCGCCGCCAGCGCCGATCTGGTGCTGAGCTCGGGCGGGGTCTCGGTAGGCAACGCCGACTTTATCAAGCTGGTGCTGGCGGAGCTCGGCCAGATCGATTTCTGGCGCATCCAGATGCGTCCGGGCCGCCCGCTCGCCTTTGGCAAGCTGGGGCAGACCCCCTTCTTCGGCCTGCCGGGTAATCCGGTAGCGGCGATGATCTGCGTGCTGCAGTTTGTCGAGCCCGCCATCGCCCGCTTGCAAGGCAAGCGGTGGCAGCCGCTGCGCCTCTCGGCACTGGCAGACGAGAAGATGAAGAGCCGCCCGGGGCGCACCGAGTTTCTGCGCGGCATCTTTCATCAGGACCGTAACGGCCAGCTGCGGGTGCGCACCACAGGGCCACAGGGCTCGGGTATTCTCAGCTCCATGGCCGAGGCCAACTGCCTGATCGAAATCGTACCGGATCAACCCGGGATCGCCGTTGGCGAGCGGGTCTGGATCCATCCCCTGCAGGGACGACTGGCCTAAATCCCGACGGGGCGTCGGCCGGATGCACGGCGCCCCGTCACCCACCTGACAGGAGGCAGACCGTGCGTCTTGATGCCCCCCTCTCCCGACTCGATCTGCTGGTCTATGGCCGCTACCGGATCGTCCATGGCCTGCGCATTGCGCTCGCCTTTATGCTCACCTTTCTGCTGACCCGCGAGCTGAAACTGCCGGAGAGCACCTGGCCGCTGATAACCTTGGTGGTGGTGATGGGCCCCATCTCGTTTTGGGGCAATGTGCTCTCCCGCGCCCTGCAGCGGGTGGTGGGCACCATCTTCGGCGCCAGTTGCGGGGTGGTAGCGCTTTATCTCGAGATCTACTCCCTGCCACTCACCCTGATCTGGTGCGGCTGCATCATGTTTCTCTGCGGCTATCTGGCCCTCGGCAAGCGCCCCTATGTGGGGCTGCTGATCGGCATCACCCTGGGGGTCACCATGGGGGCCATGCCGGGGGATATAGAGACGGCGCTGTGGCGCAGTGCCGACGTGATCCTGGGCTCACTGCTGGCGCTGCTCTTTTGCAGCATCTATCCCCAGCGGGCCTATAGCCACTGGCGGCTGCAACTGCACCAGATCCTGCAGCAGTCGGGGCGGCTCTATCACACTCACCTCTCCCCCAATGTGCTGGAGCGCCCACGCCTCAAGCACAATCTCTCCCAGCTGTTGGCCCAGACCGGCAAACTGCGGGCCCTGCTGGCCCCGGCGGCCAAGGAGACGCGCCACAGCGTCGCCCTGTTTGATGCGGTGCAGGTCACCATGCGCAACACCCTCTGCACTCTTGAGATGCTGGCCAACACCTACTGGAACGATCGGGAGAGCCACTTCCTGATGCAGAGCACGGCTGCGCTGCAAGCCTGCCATCTGGCCACCGAGGAGGCGATCAACCAGCTTGCCCTGATGATGCAAACCGGTGACGGGCGTGGCGCGGATGCCGCCATCGCTCGCCTGCACGAGGTGGCGACCCAGGTATCGCTGCCGCCCAACGCAGAGGCGGCCATCAATGGTTACCTCTGGCTCAACGTCCAGCTGACCGAGCAGCTCACCCACCTGCGCCGCCTGCTGGGGCTGATCCTCACCCCGCCCCATCGCAAGCAGCCCGACTAGGCCCAATGCAAAACGCCCCGCAGTTGCGGGGCGTTCCTGTCGGCATAGGCACTGATGATCAGGCCGCCGTGCGGGCGTTCTCGCTCATCTGTTCCAGCTCAGCACGGCTCAGGGTAGAGACAAAGCGGCCATCGAAGTAGATATCCATCAGCTCGCCACGCTTCTCGCCACGCATCATGCTGCGGCGGCCATCCAGATAGTGCACCTCCATCTGGGCGGTATGCTCGTCCGGGTAGCTGATCTCCACCTCGCGCACCCCTTGTGGCAACATGGCCAACGGCACCGTCTTGAGGGCCGGATCCAGATGCTGGTTCACCTTGATCACCGGATTGGCCTTCATGTCCACCACAGCCGGAGATTTGCCGGTGATGGGGTTCTTGCCAGACCAGAACTCGATGGTATTGAAGACGAACAGGTCAGCGGTCGCGGCCAAACCGTAGACAGGGGAGAGCAGCATAAAGACCCCGGCACGAGCGTAGCGGTTATCCACCACGCTCAAGTTGCCCTTGGTGACCATGCCGGAAAGCCCCATCTGCCCCATACAGCCGCCCAGACCCATGCTCGCGACCATAACCAGCAGGGCCATTGCCCGCCCCTTCTGTTGTAATGCCATCTTGTTCTGTTCCTGCTCTGAAATAAATGAGGCGGCAAGCCTAATCAAGGGGCCAGAAGAGGACAATTCACAATGGCGGGACGATACAGGAGGGGTTCAGATTGGCATATCAAGTGCGCAATAAATAAGCACCGATGGGATTATCATCCGATCGGTGCCTCGTTCAACAACCCATAACCGTCAGGAGCCGATTGCCAGATTGGAGACTGTCTCGGTCACATTGATGGCACCCTGCTCGATCTGTGCCATCACGCCACTCACCTCGCCGATCTGCGCCTTGCCACGCTGGGCGCTGGTGGCCACCTCATTGATGTTGCCGGTGATCTGGGCCGTCAGTTCGCGGTTTTTCTGAACCACGCTGGCGATCTCGCCGGTCGAGAGGGAGGTGCGCGCAGCCAGCTGACGTACCTCGTCGGCCACCACCGCAAAGCCGCGCCCCTGATCGCCGGCCCGGGCAGCCTCGATGGCTGCGTTCAGGGCCAGCAGATTGGTCTGCTCGGCAATACTGCTGATGGTCGATACGATGGCTTCAATGCTTTTCGACTGCTCATTGAGCTGGCCAATCAGGCCGGAAGTGCGGCTCACCTGTTCGGAAATGGCGCTGGAGATGGCAACCGATGCCGCCAGCAGTTCAGACCCGGTTTCGGCAAAGCGGGTGGTCTCCTGCGAAATGGTCTGGGCTATGTTGGCCGCCTCGCTCACTGCCTGGGCGCGCTTGATCCGCTCTGTCACCTCACTGGCAAACTTGATCACCTTGACCACCTTGCCGCTCTCATCCTTGATGGGGTTGTAGGTAGCCTCCAGCCAGATCTCGTTGCCGTGGCTGTCACGGCGACTGAACAGCCCAGACTTGAGCTGGCCGTGGGCCAGATCGTCCCAGAAGTGGGGTTGCTCGCGATAGAAGCTCTCATCGCAAAACAGCCTGTGATGCTGCCCCTTGAGCTGCGAAAGGGAGTAACCGACGCAGGAGAGGAAATTCTGATTGGCCGTCACAATCTCCCCCTTGGGGGTGAACTCGATAATGGCGAGCGCCCGATCGAGTGCCGAGATGATCGCTGTCTGACGACTCAACTGCTGATAACTCTCGGTGATATCGGAGGCTATCTTGACGACCCTGACCACCTTGCCCTCAACCTTGACCGGGAAGTAGGTAGCCTCCAGCCACAACTCTCGACCCTGTTTATCAAAGCGTTGGTAAGTGCCACTGTGGCTATGCCCCTGACGAAGCTGTTCCCAAAACTGGGCGTAGGAGGATGACTGGACGTAGTGGGCATCACAAAAAATCCGGTGGTGTTTACCAATCACCTCCTGCTCGCTATAGCCCACCACATTCAGAAACAGCGGGTTCGCCTCGAGGATCTCGCCGCTTGGAGTGAAACTGATGGTAGCGACACCGACTTTTACTGCATCAATAAATGCCTGGGCCTGGGCCAACTGCATTTGACACGCTTGTAATTCCGCTTTGAGTTTGAAGTTGAACATCTGCCCTGCCCCTCTATTACCTGGTTACAACTACGTCACATCTGCATGAACTTTAGACGAGAAACCATAGAGATAACGGGGGCCCATCGATTAAGGTGCCAGGTCCCACTCCAGATAGGCCGGATTGGCGACAAAGCCGATCCGCTCATAGAGAGGGCGCCCCTGCTCGCTGGCATGGAGCCACACCTTGCCCAGCTGACGCGATCTGGCGAAGGCCGTTATGGCATCGAGCAGCGCCGTGGCGATCCCCTGCTGGCGCCATTGTGGCCGCGTATACATATTGAACAGATACCCCTCCATCCCCGCCAGATTGCCGGGATAGGGCGGCCGTACAAACAATGCCAGCGTTCCTGCCGCCACGATCTGTTTGCCGCCCTCTTGCGTATCGGCCTCAGCCAGCCAGGATAAAGCACTCTCTTCACTCATCGCCCGGGTGAAATAGTCAAGGGTGGCCTGCCACAAGGCCGGGTCTGCCTGCGGCGTCACCAGCTCACCGACCTCACAAAACAGCTCCATGCGCAGCGCCACCAGTGCGGGAATATCTGCGGCCCTTGCCTGACGAATAATCATTGGCTGCTCCTTTTCTCTCATGGGAAATTTCGCCGGCCGTCATTATGACAAAGAGCGCCTTGTGGCGCTCTTTGTCATTGGGGAAATCACTGATAAATCAATGGCTGCGACGTGTCAGCCAGTGATCCAGGCTCAGCACACCGCCGCCCCAGATGATCAGGGTCAGCAGCATCCAGCCCCACAGCTGGTGATCGTAAAAGCCACCCGCCCAGAGGGTCGGGTAGGAGATCACCGCCATGATATTGAAGCCAAACAGCAGCAAGGCGGCCGGGCGAGTAAAAAGCCCCGCCAGCAGGAAGAGCGGCAGCAGCAGCTCGGTCGCCGTACCCAGATAGGCAGCCCACAACCAGGGCAACAGGGGAACCTGATACTCGGATTCAAACAGATAGAGGGTTGAATCCCACGCCGTCAATTTGAGCCAGCCGGAGGTGACAAAGACCGACGCGACCCACAGCCGCGCCAGCAACAGCACACCGGCACTGCTCCAGCGCGGCAAATCACCACTCGAGCTGGCCAGCGCCAGCCATTTGTTTGCCATCATGGCATTACCTCCATATCCACCAGCAGACCAAGGGTTATCAGGCGAGTGAGATGTTCACTAGCCGCAGGGTCGGCCGCAAGCAAATCGACCAGCGCCGTACCAGCGAGACATCCCTGTAGCAGCGCCCACTCACCCGCCGTCAGGGGCAAGGGCGCAACCCGGCAATCCGGCTGTTTCTTCAATGCCAGCCAGACGGGGGCATCAAGCACCTCCACCGCTTCACCACCGTGCAGCGCCATCTGCCACAGGGCCAGCACCGGATAATCGCTGGCAACCAGCAGCAGATCCGTGGCTGGCAAGAGTCGCAGCCACTCCCATTGTTGCGGCGATAATGCGGCCAGACGCTCGGCTGGCCAGCAGCGTGATTCCAGCGGCAGCAGACTGGCACGCTCCAGCTGCCATTCGAACTGCGCCAGCGCCTCCAGCCAGGGCAGTCCGGTTGTTGTTGGCAAGCGGGCCAACCATTGGCCAAATCCGGCGCCATAGTGCATGACGCTCCCTTCCCTGAGCGGCTCGGCCAATACGAAGCCACGGACCGCCGCTGCAAAAAAGTCATCCCCGACCATGGTCTTGACGGCGGGATAACTGCTCGCCAGCACCTCGCCAAGGCTCAGGATGAAGTGGTTGCGATAGACCTGCAGCACCGATTCGGCAGAAAAGAGCCGGGAGCTGATGTGAGGGGCAATGGCGTCAGGCGCCCCCAGCAGACCATCGGCAAAGTGCTGTTGCAGCTGTGCCAGTTCAGCCATGGGCCACCTCCCGTGGTGCACTCATGGCACGCGCCTCATCCAGAATGGCACTGGCCTGCGCCGCCTCTGCCAGCAAGACCGGCAGCGGCGGGATCTCGAGGTCCCACTCAATCAGGGTGGGAATGGCCTGCTTGCGGCAGATCTGGCGATATAGTTCCCAGACCGGCGCCACCACAGGGGCGCTGTGGGTATCGATATAAAGGGAGCCTTCCGGCAGCTGCTTCTCGGTATAACCGGCCAGATGGATCTCCCCGACGGTGGCGAGATCGATCGCCGCCAGATACTCATCGCAAGAGAAACCGTGATTGAAGGCACTGACATAGAGATTATTGAGGTCGAGCAGAATGCCGCACTCGCTGCGCTGCTGCAGCTCGGCCAGAAATTCCCACTCGCTCATCTCCCCGGGCAGTTGCAGATAGGAGGAGGGATTTTCAATCAACATGCGGCAACCCAGGGTCTGTTGTACCTGCTGGATCTTGTCGCTCATGTTGCGCAGGGAGGCTCGGGTATAGGGCACCGGCAGCAGATCGTTGAAGTAACGCCCACCAATGCTGCCCCAGCTGAGATGTTCGGAGATCCGTACCGGTTTGATCGCCGCAGCCAGTGTCGACAACTGCTGCAGATGGTGCGGATCGAGCGGGTCTGCAGAACCGAGGGACATGCCAACGCCGTGAAGACTGACGGGGTAGTGCTGCGCCAGTTCGGCGAGCACCTGAAAACCGTGACTGTGCCGTTCGAAGTAATTTTCACTATGCACCTCCAGCCAACCGACTGCCGGCAGGGTTTGCCGGATCTCATCGTAATGGGGAGTGCGTAATCCGATACCAATCAAAGGGTTCATCGCAAGACTCGCTTTCGCCAATCAGAGAAGATGCAGGGGGCGACCCATTGGCCATCCCCTGCCCGATGTCTCTTACTTGGGTTGCAGCGAACCGCCGACCAGCTTCTCGCACAGCCCTTTGGGCATCACCACAAAGGCATCACCCTGAGCATCTTCCTTGGCAGTACCGGCGCAGGAGCTGCTCTTGGTCGCACAGTCATTTTTGCTGGCCTTGACCACGCCGTAGCACTTCTCCTTTTCATCGGCAGCCATTGCTGGTGCCGCGATAAACTGGGCGCCCAGCGCCAGCAGACCGGTCATGGCGGAGGCGATAGCAGTGCTTTTTTTAACATTCATGTTCCTTTTGATGTCGTTGGATGTTGCTGATATCCCCGATTTGTCGCAACCGGGTACCTGCAATAGAACCGGCAAACGGGATATTCCCTTTCAAAAAAACACAAAAAGAGTTAAAAAACCCAAAGACAAATATTCAATCAATTGATTTTAAACAGCTATTTCATCATTGAAAATGTCTCGACGACCACCCATTAATGAACGGGAAAAGTGCCATATGGTGCTTTCATCCCGTTAATCTTCTTCACTGCTTCCATCAAAAGAGAGGCGTCAGACATAAAAAAGCCCCGCCAACAGGCAGGGCTGGACGCAACTTGCAAGAAACAAGAAATCAACAAGCGGGGGGGGGGGGGGGGGGGAGCCAGGAGTTGCGGCAAGCAGATAAAAAAAGAGACAGCTTTGGCTGTCTCTTTTTGCACATGGTGCGAATGGGGTTTAGTAGAAAATCCGCTCGCCACGCTCGCTCATTTTGAGCCACACCGGTTTGGTGCTGGTTTTGTTCCAGATCCGGTGCAGATAGCTGTAGAAGCGGGCACGATCGCTGCGAAACAGCATCACGGGGAAAGCCAGAATGCCCACCAGCAATACATAAATGCGACGAAGAATAATCTGAGTCAGGGAAAAGGGATGAAACATGATGTAACTCCTTACTGGTAAGACCACTGAGCAAAGATTACTCCACTTCATGTAGGATTACTACATCACCAACGCATTTTTTTTATAAAAAAATGGTCGAAAACGAGAAATACTGAAAACGGGTTACGTCATTAACCAACAGTTAACAAACTTGCGAAAATCGTGCGCTTTGCCACAGTTATCAGGGGAAAAACATGCATTAGGGAGACACGCATGAAACTGCCGGAAGTGGCACTGCTGGTGCTGATGGTTGCCCTGACACGAGCACAACTGGAGGAGTGGCAACTGAATCGGGAAGATGCCATCGTGCTGGCCGAACGGGGCGTGCCCACCGTCAGCCTGTGGCAATGCGGCACGCTGAAGCAACGTATTGCGGATCTCAACCAGCACAGCGCCGAGGTGCAGTTTCAATATCGGGGGCAAAACATGGCAGATGTGAGCCACTATCTCGAGCGGGAGTGGAAACAGGCTGGCTGCGAACAGTTACTGGTACAGCAAGGATACTGACCAAAGCTCACACCTAGAAGAGTGATGATTCACGGAAAACAGAGAGAAGATGGAGGCACGTTCCGGAGTCGAACCGGACTAAACGGATTTGCAATCCGCTGCATAACCGCTTTGCTAACGCGCCATGCTGACAAGACTGGTTGTCTTGAAAGTGAGTTTCATCTTTGGTGCGATGAAATATTGGAGCGGGAAACGAGACTCGAACTCGCGACCCCGACCTTGGCAAGGTCGTGCTCTACCAACTGAGCTATTCCCGCGTTACTGCTTTCGTGCCAGTTGCCTGACAACGAGGCGCATTATACGTACCACGAGCGTCAGCACAACCCCTTTTTCGCAATTTAAGCCCTGATGCAGACTGTTTGCTCAGGGTTTAAACGCCTTGCTGCATTTTTCTCCAGCCAGCTGTGACCCACCAAGCGAATTTGGGATAAAGTCGTTGAAATGATTACGCTTTCGTTCGAGACTTGAGCGGCTTAATAACCGGATTCTCAATTGAAAATCACAAGATGAAATGGATCTTCACGCTTCGTGGGCTCAGGCCGCAGTTAATGCTGGCTTTTTTCATGTTGGGCATGGTGCCCTTTTTGGTCATCACCCTCTTCTTCCTATACAGCCACGGCAAGGATCTCACCACCCAGACCTCCAACCATCTGGTCTCCGTTCGTAATATCAAGAAGAGTCAGCTCGAGGATTACTTCAACAACCTCAAAGAGCAGATCATCAACTTCTCCCAGCAGGATTTTGCCGGCAACAGTATCGGCCGTTTCTATGGCTTTACCGGCGCCTTCGAGAAGTTGGGCACCACACCGCAGGAGGCCCGCAGCCGTGCTCAGGCCCGCTATCTGCCAGGCTCTTGGGATCAACTGCGCAAACCGGACAGTCAGGTGGAGATCGAACCCTCCATCACGGCCCTTATCCTCGCCGACGAGATGTATGGCCGGGTGCACCAGCGCTTTCATCGCGGCTATGCCGACATGGTGCGCAAGTCCAACTACAGCGACATCTTTCTGGTGGACCTCAACGGTGATGTGGTCTATTCGGTCACCAAGCACCCTAACTTTGCCACCAATCTGCTCTCCGGACCTTATCAGGGCAGTGGCTTGGGCCAGACCTTCGCCAAGATCAAACGCCGCCTCGATGGCGGCCAGAAACCGCAGCAGATCTTCGAGTTCACCGATTTTGGCCGCAACGAGCTGACCGGGCAGGTGGTCGCCTACATGGCCGCCCCCGTGATGCAGTACGACTATGTGCGTGGGGTGGTGATTTTCGAGCTGCTGCCGGACAAGCTCAACCAGATCATGGCGGAGCGGGAGGGGCTGGGCGAGACCGGCGAGACCATCCTGATCGGCCCTGACAAGCGGATGCGCGCCGATGCCTGGCTGGCACCGGAGTTCAGCGTCGAGAACAGCTTCAGCCCCAATTTCCGGCCGCTGCAAACACCCCTCATCACCAAGACGCTCTCCGGCGAGCAGGGGGTCGGGCTGTTCCACTCCTATCAGGATGACGAGGTGCTGGCCGCCTACACCCAGGTGAAGGTGTTCGATACCGAGTGGGCCTTTATCGCCGAGATCTCCACCCGGGAAGCCTATGCCCCGATCCGCCAGCTGGAAACTCTGGTGATTGTGCTGGGGGCGGGCTCGGTACTGCTGCTGATCCTCTTCTCCCGCTGGCTATCCCACTCCATCACGGCGCCGCTGCGCTCTCTCACCGAAGCGGCCGAGCAGGTGGCCGACGGCGCGCTGGATCACCCCATCGCCATCGAGCGCACCGGCGATGATATCGACCGGCTGGCCGAGGCGTTTCGCCATATGCAGCGCTCGGTGAAGGACAAGATCGAACTGATCGAACAGCAGACCCAGGAGCTGCAACAGCAGGTCAAGCTGACCCACAAGCAGAACCTCAGCCTGCAGCAGGCGGACAAGCTCAAGGATGAACTGCTGGCCAACACCTCCCACGAGCTGCGCACCCCCATTCACGGTATCAAGGGGATGGCCGAGTCGATGCTCGCCAGCCAGCAGGATTTGACCGAAGGGCAGCAAAAGCAGCTCGGTCTCATCATCAAGAGCGCCGATGGCCTGGCCCGTCTGGTGGACGATCTGCTGGACTACCATCAGATGCGCTACGGCCAGCTGGAGATCCACTCCCAGCCCGTCTCATCCAAGGGGGTTATCCGGCTGGTGCTGGACCTCTGCCAGCATCTGGTGCAGGCCAAACCCCTCACCCTGGTGGATATCAGCCCGGCCGAACTACCGCCGGTGCTGGCCGACGAGCAACGACTCGAACAGGTGCTCTACAACCTGGTGGGCAACGCCATCAAGTACACGCCGCAGGGCAAGGTGGTGCTCAGTGCCATCGTCGAGAACAACTTCCTGCGCATCAAGGTCACGGATACCGGCATCGGCATCGCCCCCGACCATCTGGAACATATCTTCGAGCCGCTGGTGCAGATGAGCCCGGAGGTAAGCAAGCAGGGAGCTGGCCTTGGCCTCTCCATCACCCGCCAGCTGGTGCACCTGATGGGGGGCGAGCTGTTCGTCGAGAGCGAGCCGAGCGTTGGCTCTACCTTCGCCTTTACCCTGCCCCTTGCCACCGGCAAAGCGGCCAATCTGACTCTCGACAGCCGCCAGATCGAGCATCAGCTGGTGCGCCAGCAACCGCTGATCCTGCCGGACTGGGAGAGCGACGATCTGCCCCCTCCCCCCGAGGATGCTCCGCTCATTCTGGTGGTGGATGACGAGCCCATCAACCTGCACATCCTGCGCCATCTGCTGCAGCCCTGCGGCTACCGCATCCTGCCCAGCAGTGACGGCCACGATGCGCTGGCCAAGCTGGCCGAGGAGCGGGTGGACCTCATCCTGCTCGATGTGATGATGCCGACCCTTTCCGGTTTTGACGTCTGCCGTCGCCTGCGCCAGCAACACCCGAAAGATATGCTGCCGGTGCTGCTGCTCACCGCCCTCAACCAGCCCAAAGATATCGAGGAGGGCTTCGGGGCCGGTGCCAACGACTATCTGGTCAAACCCTTCTGTAAGGAAGAGCTGTTTGCCCGGGTCAAGGCACTGCTGGAAGCCAAGGCAGGACGCGCCTCGCTGGTAGAGAACCGGCTATTGAAGCAGGAGATCGAACATCGCCTCACCCTGCAGGATCGACTGCATCAGGATCAGCAGCGGCTGCTGGCCCTGCTCGGCGAAGGGGCCGACCCCATGATCTTTATCGACGAGCAGGGTACAGTGCTGTTTGCCTCCCGGGTGCTGGCGCGCCTGCTGGGGCAGGAGCCGGAAGCCATGGAGGGGCAACCCCTCAATGAGTGGCTCGCCACCCCGCTGCAACAGCAGTGGCCCGACCTTGCCAGCGAGCGGGAACACAATCTGGAATTTCTGGTGGCCGGGCAAAAAGATGTACTCAACGCCCGCGCCCTGCCTATCACGCTCGGAGGACAGGCTGCTTTCGCCCTCACCCTGAGTACCGAGCTGCGTCAGGATGAGAACCGGGTAATGGCGCTGGAGAACGCCCTCAAGAACCTCTCGCGGCAAGCCATCATCGAAGATGAACAGCTGCTGGGCGAGCTGAGCCGCCTGGGTGGCGAGTTCCGTTCGCTGGCCGACGACCTCATTCGCCAGCAGGATGACGAGCCGCTGCGCCGGGCGCTGGTAGAGACCATGCAGCTCACCCTGGATGCCTGGCAGCAGGGGACCGGCAAGGGCAAAATCGTGCTGGCAGAGAAGAGCAAGCTGTGGCGGGTCTATATGGACAGATCCAGCCCGCAGACCCGCACCCTCGACAAATACCTGAGTCTGGACACCCTGCCCAAGTCGCCACGCTGGAAGACGGTTGTGGCCACCACCGAGTATGTGCTGGGCCACTGCCCGCTCAATGACCACCAGCGCCAGCAGTTGCAGCACAGCGCCCAGACCCTGCGTCAACTCGCCAACCGCAAGCCGTGACACGGCGCCCTAAACGGGCGCCGGATCACAATTGGCAATCTGGTTTCTTTTTGCGCAAAAAAAAGCCCCGCACAACTCCGAAAACGAGAGCAGATCCAATTCACAAATTTGTCATATACGCCATTTTCACAGCCACTTTTTACGCGAAAGCAAATAACGCAAACCAATGATTTTAAACAGATAAAAATCCATTTTGACGAGATTGACGTAACACCGTCAATTTTTACGAAAACAACGAAATCAATAGTTGTTGTTTTCCTGTTAATTCTGGTTTGCTTAGGGCGTTGGAAAACAGAACGACAAAGGTTAGACACCTGACCAACACAGAGGGCCGATTTCATCAGCATGCGAAACCGGTGCTCACACAAAACAAGGCGAACCCTCGGGAATGCCAAAAATAAGAAAGGAAAACATATGCTTGCCAAAGTATCCAAAATCTCTACCGCTGTAATGCTGGGAACCATGATGCTTGCCGGTGCCGCCGGTAACGCCATGGCCGCAGAAAACAAAACCGTGCTGACCATGGTCGCACAGCAGGAAACCGCCTGGGTCAAGAACTTCAACCCCTTCCTGCAAGCGGGCTTGCTGCACACCACCCGTCACTTCATCTATGAACCGCTGGTGATCTTCAACGATATGCAAGGGGGCAAACCCGTCTATCGTCTGGCCACCAACTATGCGTTCAGCGATGACCTGAAATCCGTCACCTTCGATCTGCGTGACGGCGTGAAGTGGTCTGACGGCGAAGCCTTTGATGCCGATGACATCATCTTCTCCTTCAATCTGGTCAAGGCCAACAAGGCGCTGGATGAGCGCTCAATCTGGACCCAGATCAAGAGCGTCGAGAAGCTGGCCCCCAACAAGGTCAAATTCGACCTGACCGAGGTCAACACCAACGTGGTGAACGATCTGGTGCTGGTACCTATCGTGCCGGAGCATCAGTGGAAATCGGTGAAAGATCCGGTTGCCTTCACCAACGACAAGCCGGTTGGTACTGGCCCCTTCACCGAAGTGGACAACTTCTCCGCCCAGCTCTATACCCAGTGCCGCAACCCGCACTACTGGGATAACGCCAACCTCGCCATCGACTGTATCCGCATGCCGCAGATGGCCACCAACGACCAGGTGCTGGCCGCTGTCATGAAAGGTGACATCGACTGGTTCGGCTCCTTCGTACCGGATATCGAGCGCCTCTACGTCGGCAACGATCCGAAGAACAACAAATACTGGTTCCCGGCCTCCGGTACCGTGGCGTTCAACGTCAACTTCCAGACCAAGAACCCGGGCAATAACGAAGCCTTCAACGATATCAACTTCCGCCGCGCCTTCTCCATGGCGATGGACCGCCAGTCCATGGTGGATATCGCGGGCTACGGCTACCCCACCGTCAACGAGTACCCGTCAGGTCTGGGCAAAGCCTTTGACTCCTGGAACAACCCGGAAGTGGACAAGAAGTACGGCAAGTACAACAAGTTCGACTTGGAAGGGGCCAAGGCCCTGCTGAAAGAGGCAGGCTACAAGGATTGTGACGGCGACAAGTTCCTCGACACTCCGAGCTGCAAAAAGATCGAGTTCAAGGTACTGGTACCGAACGGCTGGACCGACTGGGTCAACACAGTTCAGATTGGTGTAGAAGGGCTGCAGGCGCTGGGCCTGAACGCCAAGACCGCCACCCCGGAAGCGACCGTCTGGACCGAGAACCTGATCACCGGTGACTTCGATGTCGCCCTGCAGGGTTACTTTGCCGGTGCCAACCCGCACAAGTACTTCGAGACCGCGTTCCACTCCCGCAACATGGGCGACCGTGGCAACCGCTTCGCCGCGCCCCGTTACAAGGATCCCGAGCTCGACAAGCTGATCGATGACTTCACCCAGACCGCCGATGCGGCCAAGCAGAAGGAGATCATGTTCGCCATCCAGGATCGTGTTGGTGCCAACCAGACCATCATTCCGGTCTTCAACAACCCGACCTGGTACGAGTACAGCACCAAGCGCTTCAACGGCTGGTTCAGTGCTGATAACCCGGTAGCCAAACCTCAGCTCCACCCGGACACCCCTGAGCGTCTGCTGCACGTGTTGTCCCTCAAGCCAAACAGCTAAACAATCCCGGCCCCCTGCGGGGGGCCATCTTCCCCGTTAATCCCCTTCTTGCCCGGCACCGCCGGGGTTGGGGTCGCTATACCCGACGCGGGGCAGACTTGCAGTAAAAGGTACTATCATGGGATTCATACTGAGACGCTTTTCCTTCTACCTGGTTGCCTTTCTGGTAGCCGCCACCATCAACTTCCTGTTACCCCGTGCCATGCCAGGGGATCCTGTCTCCGTGATGTTTGCCCGCGCTGGCGCCATGATGGAACCCGCTGCCCTGGAAGCCCTCAAAGCCACCTTCGGCTTTGTCGACGGCCCCATCGGCACCCAGTTTCTCACCTATGTGAAGAGTGTCTTCACCTGGGATCTCGGCACCTCGGTGCGCTTCTACCCGCAGCAGGTCTCTGACGTGCTGGGCCGTGCCATCGGCTGGACCCTGTTTCTGGTCGGCACCTCCACCATCCTGAGCTTCTCCCTCGGTTCCATCGTCGGCATCTTCGCCGCCTGGTATCGCGGCGGCCGGATGGACAGCATTCTCTCCCCGCTCACCCTGGTGATGCAGGCCATTCCGCCGGTGGTGGTCTCCCTGCTCGCCCTGTTCCTGTTCGGGGTCAGCCTCGAGTGGCTGCCCATCGGCTACGCCTACAGCCCGGAGATCAAGGCTGACTGGGGCTGGGAGCACATCAAGAGCATCATGACCCACGCCATCATGCCGGTGCTGACCCTGGCCGTGGTACAGGTGGGGGGCTTTCTCATCACCATGCGCAACAACATGATCAACCTGCTGGGCGAGGATTACATCACCATGGCCAAGGCCAAGGGGCTCTCCAGCAACCGGGTGATCTTCAACTACGGCGCCCGCAACGCCATTCTGCCCAGCGTCACCGCCCTCTCCATGGCGCTCGGTTTCGTCATCGGTGGCTCTCTCATCACCGAGGTGATCTTCAACTATCCCGGTCTGGGCCTGACCCTCTATCAGGGCATTCTGGCCCGCGACTACCCGCTCATTCAGGGGCAGCTGCTCATCATGACCATCACCATGCTCAGCTTCAATTTCCTGGCCGACGTGCTCTACGTCTTCCTGGATCCCCGTCTGCGTACAGGAGGCAAAT
Organism: Aeromonas sp. 601039; assembly: GCF_049174415.1. Classification (NCBI taxonomy): domain Bacteria; kingdom Pseudomonadati; phylum Pseudomonadota; class Gammaproteobacteria; order Aeromonadales; family Aeromonadaceae; genus Aeromonas; species Aeromonas sp. 601039. The sequence continues at coordinate 14,619 of NZ_JAAKTL010000011.1, read as the reverse complement.
AAGATGCGTATGCCGACCATTCTCAAAATTCTGCTGGGCAACAAGAAGGCTGCCTGTGGCCTCGCCATCGTGGTTGCCTTCGTACTGATGGCCCTCTTTGCCCCCATTCTGGCCAGCAACGAGCCGACCAAACGAGTGGCTCGCCCGCACCAGCCGCCCAGTGCCGAGTTCGTGATGGGTTCCACCCGCATGGGCCACGATATCTGGGCCCAGTTCACCAACGGCGCCCGTATCTCGCTGCTGGTGGGCTTCAGCGCCGGTCTGCTGGTCTGCACCCTGGCCGTCGCCATCGGCATCACTGCCGGTTACTTCGGCGGTCTGGTGGATGAGTGCCTCACCTTCCTGATGAACGTGGTGCTGGTGATCCCCAACCTCCCCTTGCTACTGGTGCTGGCGAGCTTTATCGGGGAGGCATCACCGGCGGTGATTGCCGTGATAATAGGGTTGACCTCGTGGGCCTATGGCGCGCGGGTCATCCGTGCCCAGACCCTGGCCCTGCGCGAGAAGGAGTTCGTCATCGCCGCCGAAGTGCTGGGGGAGCCGGCCTGGCGCATCATTCTGGTGGAGATCCTGCCCAACCTCATCTCCATCATCGGGGTGAGCTTTATCGGCTCCATCATCTACGCCATCGTCACCGAAGCGACCCTGGAGTTCCTGGGTCTCGGCGACCCGACCGTGGTGAGTTGGGGCATCATGCTTTACAACGCCCAGACCTCCAGCGCCATTCTGGTCGGCGCCTGGTGGGAGATCCTGGCGCCCTGCTTTGCCATCGCCACCCTGGGTGCGGGTCTGGCTCTGCTCAACTTCGCCATCGACGAGATCGCCAACCCGCAGCTGCGCTCACACAAAGGGTTGAGCCGCTGGAAGAAACTCGCGGCGCCGGTCACCACTTCGGTTGCCACAGCACAGGAGAAGACAGCATGAACAAGCATCCCCTGCTGTCAGTACGCAATCTTTGCGTTGACTACATCACCGAAAATGGCGACGTACGCGCCGTCAACTCGGTGAGCTTCGATATCAGACAGGGCGAGATCTTCGGCCTCGCCGGTGAGTCGGGCTGCGGCAAATCCACCGTCGCCTTCTCGGTGGCCCGGCTGCACAAGCCGCCCGCCTACATCAGCGGTGGCGAGATCCTGTTCAAGGGGGAGAACATCCTCCATTACAACGACGAGCGGCTGCGCTCCTATCGCTGGCAACAGGTGTCGGTAGTGTTCCAGTCCGCCATGAACGCCCTGAACCCTGTGCTGCGGATGGAGGAGCAGTTCTGCGACGTGCTGCTGGCCCACAACCCCGGCATGACCCGTTACGAGGCGATCAAGCGCGCCCAGGAGCTGCTCACCATCGTCGATATCCACCCGAGCCGGCTCAAGGATTACCCGCACCAGTTCTCCGGCGGCATGCGCCAGCGGCTGGTGATTGCCATCGCCATGGCGCTCAACCCCGAGCTGCTCATCATGGATGAGCCAACCACGGCGCTCGATGTGGTGGTACAGCGGGAGATCCTGCAGAAGGTCTATGCCCTGAAAGAGAAGTTCAACTTCTCCATTCTGTTCATCACCCACGACCTCTCCCTGATGGTGGAGTTCTGCGATCGTATCGGCATCATGTATGCCGGTGAACTGGTGGAGGTCGCCCCCTCCAAGGCGATCCTGACCGCGCCGCTGCACCCCTATACCAGAGGGCTCGGCAACTCCTTCCCGCCCCTGCACGGGCCGAAGAAGGTGCTGGAAGGGATCCCGGGCACCCCGCTCAACCTGCTGGAGGTGCCGGTCGGCTGCCGCTTTCAGGCCCGCTGCGGCAAGGTGCACGATCGCTGCCGTCAGGAGTACACCAGATTGGCCGAGATCCGCCCCGGGCAACAGACCGCCTGCCACCTCTATGAGGAGCAGGGACTGCAACAAGATTCCGTGATCTATCTGGACAAGGCCGCTGGCTGTTAAGGATGTCTGTCATGCAAATCGCCAAAACCGATGCACCCATCATCGAAGTCCAGCACCTCTACAAGGACTTCCCCATCAACTCCAATGCCATCAAGAGTGGCAAGATGCGGGCCCTCTCCGACATCACCTTCAACCTGCACCGGGGCCGCGCCCTGGCGGTGGTCGGGGAGTCGGGCTCCGGCAAGAGCACCATCGCCAAGATCATCGCCAAGATGTACAAGCTCAGTGCCGGGCGCATTCTCTATCGCGGCCACGATCTGGAGGAGTTCAACAAGGGCACCGCCCTGCTGGACTATCGCCAGAGCGTGCAGATGGTGTGGCAAGATCCGTTCGGTTCGCTCAACCCGACCCACACCATCTATCACCACATCGCCCGCCCCCTGCTGCTGCACAGCAAGGTGATCGACAAGAAAGAGCTGCCCGACATGGTCTACGCCCTGCTGGAGAAGGTCGGCCTGACTCCTGCCAAGGCAACGGCGGCCAAGTATCCGCACCAGCTCTCCGGCGGCCAGCGCCAGCGGGTCAACATCGCCCGCAATCTGGCAGTGGAGGCGGAGGTTGTGCTGGCGGACGAGCCGACTTCCATGCTCGACGTCTCCATTCGCATCGGCATCCTCAACCTGATGGAGCAGATGAAGAACGAGCTCGGCGTCTCCATGCTCTACATCACCCACGACATCGCCACCGCCCGCTATGTGGCGGAAGATCTGGCTGTCATGTATGTAGGGCACATGGTGGAGTGGGGTGAGGTGGACGAGATCCTGCACCACCCGCAGCACCCCTACACCCAGCTGCTCATCTCGGCGGTGCCCGATCCGGAGAAGAGCATCCACGCCGAGCTGGAAGGAGGCCGCAAGGGGGAGATCCCGCTCTGGACGCCGGAATCCTGCGGTTGCCCCTTTGCCGGGCGCTGCAATCAGGCAATGCCCCGCTGCAAGGAGGCGCTGCCCCCCATCACCAAGCTTGCCGACAACCACTTCGTGCGTTGCTACCTCTACGAGTGAGGGTGAGCCTTAGACCGGCCGGACAACCCTGTCCGGCCATGCCTCGATACGGGGCGGCCACAGCCCCGTGATGTGCCTCACCGCCCGGCGGTGAACCACAGGAGTAATACCTTGATGGAACTCTTGATCAATCAGGTGGGCTACGAGTGCGACGGCCACAAGGTCGCCCTGTTGCAAACCTCCCCCGCCCCTGATCTCGGCGGCTATGTCAGGCTGCAACGCCTCGATGATGGCCAGATCCTGTTTGAAACCCCGCTGCAACCGGCTGGCAGCGTCCCAGGCTGGCAAGGGCGCGCTTACTGGCGCGCCGACTTCTCCGCCTTCAAGGAGCCCGGCGACTATCGGCTGGAGGCGATCACTGCCCAAGGCATAGTCCGCTCCACCCGTTTTGCCATCGGCCAGGATCTGCTGGCCAGCCGCTGTCTCTCCGATGTCATTCACTACTTCAAGGGGCAGCGCGCCAGCGGCACCTTTGATCGGGCCGACCGCAGCGCCCGCCTGTTTGGCACCGACCAGCACAAAGATGTGCACGGCGGCTGGTTCGATGCCAGCGGCGACATGAGCAAGTACCTGAGCCACCTCTCCTACGCCAACTACCTCAACCCCCAGCAGACCCCCATGGTTGTGTGGGCCCTGCTCAAGTGCCGGGAACTGCTGGCCCCGCGCCGCGATATCGACGGGGTGAACCTCTGCAAGCGGCTCAATGACGAGGCGCTGCACGGCGCCGATTTCCTCTGCCGGATGCAGGATGAGTCGGGCTTCTTCTTCATGACCCTGTTCGACAAGTGGAGCAAGGATCCCGCCCAGCGCGAGCTGTGCGCCTATGCCACCCAGCAGGGGCTCAAGTCCGCCAACTGGCAGGCGGGTTTTCGCCAAGGGGGCGGCATGGCCATCGCCGCGCTGGCCCGCGCCGCCCGCGAGAGCGTCAGTGGCGACTTCGATGCCAGCCGCTACGCCGAGGCAGCCAAACGCGGCTACCTGCATCTGTGCGAACACAACCTTGCCTACCTCGATGACGGGGTCGAGAACATCATCGACGACTACTGCGCCCTGCTGGCGGCGGTAGAGCTGACCCGCACCTTCGGCGCCGAGTGGCTGAATGAGGCGAGAGCTCGTGCCAGCAAGCTCTGTGCCCGCCAGCGCTCCCATCCTGAGCTGGGTCACTACTGGTCGGCCAACGAGGATGGCTCGCGCCCCTACTACCACGCCGCTGAGGCGGGTCTGCCGGTACTGGCGCTGCTGGAATATCTGGGCGTAGAGCCGGATCAGGAATACAAGGCCAGGGTACAAACCGTGGTGGAGCAGGCGCTGGCCGCCGAGCTGGCGCTCTGTGCCCGCGCGGGCAACCCCTTCTCCCTCGCCCGCCAATATGTGAAAGGGGTGGATGAAGCGCCGCGCGTCAGCTTCTTTATGCCCCACAACAACGAATCCGGTTACTGGTGGCAGGGAGAGAATGCCCGCCTCGCCTCTCTGGCGGCCATGGCCTTTGCTGGCGCCCGCCACTTCCCCCGCCAGAGCCAGCCGCTAATCACTTACGGCCAGCGCCAACTCGACTGGATCCTCGGGCAGAACCCCTTCAACGCCTGCATGCTGGCGGGCCACGGCATCAACAACCCCGCCTACACCGCCGGGTATCCCAATGCGCAGGGGGGGATCTGCAACGGCATCACCGCCGGGTTCGATGACGAAAACGACGTGGCTTTTATTCCGGAGGAGTACAAGGATCGGCTGGATCAGAACTGGCGCTGGGGCGAGCAGTGGATCCCCCACGCGGCCTGGTTTGCCCTGGCCATCAGCTGGCAGAGTGCGCTGAGTGATCGACATGAGCAGGGAGGTCACCATGATTGAGTACTGGGTCGGGGTCGATGGCGGGGGCACCCACACCCGCGCCCGCATTCGGGATCGGGCGGGCAAGCTGCTCGGAGAGGGGAGCGCGGCAGGCTCCAATCTGGAGCTGGGCATCCCCCATGCCCACGCCAATGTGCTGGCCGCCATCGCCAGTGCCCGCCTTGCCGCCGGGATCGCTATCGAGAGCGAACAGCAGATGGGGGTCGGGCTGGCGCTCGCCTCCGCCGAGCTGGCCGACTGCTATCACGCCCTGCTCGAGATGCCCTTCCCCTTTGCCAGCGTCAGGCTCACCTCCGATGCCTTCGGTGCCTGCCTCGGCGCCTTTGGCGGCCGTGAGGGGGCCATTCTGATCGCCGGTACCGGCTCGGTGGGGCTGGTCTATCAGGAGGGACAGATCCGCACCTGCTCCGGCCGCGGCTTCCCCATTTCAGACATAGGCAGCGGCGCCTGGCTGGGGCTGCGCGCCATCCAGCAATCCCTGCTCTGCCACGACGGCATTCTGCCCCCCAGCACCCTCGCCATCCGCTTGATGGATCGCTTCAAGCGGGATCAGGCCGAGGTGGTACGCTGGGCCGCCCGCGCCATTCCGGCGGACTATGGCCACTTTGCCCCCTGGGTATTCGATGCAGCCAGCGATGGCGACGAGCTCGCCAATCAGCTGCTGGACGAAACCTGCGAACAACTGCGGATCCTGCTGGAGGGAATGACCCAGCTCGGTGCCAGACAGATCGCCCTGCTTGGGGGGATTGGCACCCGCCTCGCTCCCCGTCTCGGCCAGTTCAACCTGATCCCCCCCCAGGCAGATGCGCTCGATGGCGCCATCCTGTTTGCCCAATCAGAGGATTTTCCATGTCTACACCCCTGATCCACACCCAGGTAGCCCGACGTGACGGCGAGGATGTCTGGTTCACCTTCACCCTCTCCCGCATGCCTGATACCAAGTGGAAGCTGCACTTCTGTCTGGCTCGCCATATCGACCCCGACTCCTTGCAAGGGGGCGAGCTGGAGCGCCAGAGCGGCAGCTACAAGGTGATTGTCCCAAAAACTGGCAGCTGCGAGCTGCGCTTTTGCTGCCGCCAGACCCCCATAAAGAAGCTCTCCGACATGCCGCAGGGCTTCTTTCTCAGCCTGCCGGAGGCGACCACAGGTGCCCAACTGCTGCCGGTGACGCTGGCGGCTCAGGATCTCGGACTGGAGAACCCGCCGGTAGCCCGCCCAGATCTGCCGGATGTCGAGTCCCTGCCCGGTATCGTGCCGCAACCGGCCCATCTGGTACTGCTGGAGGGGAACTTCCGGCTGGCCGAGCGGGCTCATGTCAGCGCTCCCCGCGATGTACCGAAATTGCTGGCCCACTTTAACGAGCTGACGTCGCTGGCGCTGGAGCAGGATCACGACGCTGAAATCCGGCTGACCGAGGCCAAACTGGCCCCCGAAGCCTACCAACTCACCATCACGCCGCAGGAGGTGGTGATTGCCGCCACCGACGAAACGGGCTGGCGTCATGGGCTGGTGACTCTGGCCCAGTGGTATCTGCAACATGGGGAGAGCCTGCCCTGCGTCACGCTGGAGGATGCCCCGCGCTTTGGCTTTCGCGGCATTTTTCTCGATTGCGCCCGCCACTTCCACACTCCGGCCACCATCAAGCGTCTGCTCAAGCTGATGAGCCTCTACAAGTTCAACCGCTTCCACTGGCATCTGACCGATGACGAGGGGTGGCGACTCGAGATCAAGGCCTTCCCGGCATTGACCGACGTGGGTGCCTGGCGCGGCCACGATCTGGCGATCGGCCCCCAGCTCAGCGGCGGTGCCGAACCCTATGGCGGCTACTACACCCAGAGCGAGGTGAAGGAGCTGGTGAGCTATGCCAGTGAGCTCGGCATCACCGTCATTCCCGAGATCGACATTCCGGGCCACTGCCATGCCGCCATCAAGGCGCTGCCCGAGTTGCTAATCGAAACGGCGGATCACTCCCGCTACCGCTCGGTTCAGCATTTCGATGACAACGTGCTCAACCCCGCCCAGCCCGGCACCTACCGCTTCCTGGAGGCCGTGCTGGACGAGGTGTGCGAGCTCTTCCCCGGCCCGCAGATCCACATGGGGGGTGACGAGGTGCCGACCGGGGTCTGGACCGACAGCCCCGCCTGCCAGCAGCTGATGGTCGAGCAGGGCTACGCCGACTGCCGCGAGCTGCAGGGCCATCTGCTGCGGCACTGTCAGCGCTATCTGGCCGCCAGAGGCAAACAGATGATCGGCTGGGAGGAGATCCTGCATGGCGACAAGGTGAGCCGCAAAGCGGCCATCTGTGCCTGGACAAGCTTTCAGGCGGGGCTGGACGCAGCCGCAGCCGGTTATCCTGTGGTGATGGCGCCCGCCCAGTTCCTCTATCTGGATCTGGCCTGGAGCGCCGATATTCATGAACCCGGCCTCTACTGGGCGGGGACCCTCAATCTGGAGCAGATCTACGCGTGTGACCCTGCCCCAGCCGATTTCCATGCCAACGATAACATCCTCGGGGTGCTGAGCCCCTTGTGGTCAGAATTGATCACCAGTCGTGATCGTCTCGACTACATGTTGTTCCCGCGTATGCTGGCCACGGCCGAGGTGGCCTGGAGCGATCCCGCCCACAAGGGCTGGGAGCACTTCGCCGCCCGCCTGCCGGGTCAGCTGCAGATCCTCGATCAGTTGCAGGTGCGCTACCGGATGCCACAGAGGTAATGTTGTCTCTACTTTGGCGGCCAATCGGCCGCCTTTTTTACGATTAGCCAACAAAACATCAACTTCCCCCTACCATTCATCCGCCATTATTGGCAAAATCCAGCCCCCAATGAAGCTGGTCTGCCTCCTGCTGGCGCGAGCCTGCGGCCACCTCCAGATCTGCCACAATAACAACGACAACATTATCAACAAGAACATCGGAGCGTATTCCTATGACCCGCAGAGACGTCCATACCCTGGACAGCGAAGTGGAGTTTCCTGCCGACGTACAACTGGTCTCCACCACAGACCTGCGCGGGGTGATCACCTACGCCAATCCGGCCTTTTGCACCATCGCCGGCTATAGCGCCGACGAGCTGGTTGGCCACAATCACAACCTGGTGCGCCATCCCGACATGCCCAAGGCCGCCTTCGCCGATCTCTGGGCCCGCCTCAAGGAGGGGAAACCCTGGCGCGGCATCGTCAAAAATCGCTGCAAGGATGGTCGTTACTACTGGGTAGATGCCTACGTCACCCCCATCTACGAGGGGAACAGGATCAGCGGCTATCAATCGGTGCGCTGCAAGCCTGATCCCGAGCTGAAACGGGTGGCAACCCAAACTTACCAGGCCTTGCTCAGGATAGAGCAGGGAACCCGACCTTCGAGCCTCTCTCTTGCCCGCATCAAACAGCCCCTGTTCGCACTGTTGTTGCTTGCAAGCCTCGGATGGGCACTGTTGACCCAGGGGATAACCACGACACTGTTGATGCTATTGCCACTGTTGCTGGTGGCCTGCTGCTACGGGCCCGATCTGTTCTCGTTGCGCAACTTTCTAAGACAACTGATGCTCGACTACGACAGCCTGACCAGGCTGGTCTACTCCGGTGACAGCCCCGGCGCCATCGCCGATTTTCATATCAAGATGCTGCAAGCCCGCATCCGCACAGTGCTGGGCCGGATCAACGATGCCACCGATCCCCTACAAGCCCTGGCCGTCAATCTGAAGCAAGCCTCCCATCAGGCCTATCATGACATCACGGAACAGGATGCCCAGACCCGGCAAATGGCGACAGCCATGACCCAGATGGCCAGCACAGCCCACGAAATTGCTCGCAACATTCTGGACTCCAACAGCCAGGTGAGCGAGGCGCGCAGCCGCTGCCAGCAGACAGATCGGCAGTTGTCCCGCACCGAACAGCATATCGAGCAACTTGCCAGACAGGCAGAACTGGCCTTTAACTCGGCGGTGGAGCTCACCAGCGAGTCGGAGCGGATCGGCAGTGTGACGGGGGAGATCCAGGGTATCGCCGATCAAACCAACCTGCTGGCCCTCAACGCCGCCATTGAGGCGGCCCGGGCCGGTGAGCAGGGACGCGGCTTTGCGGTGGTGGCGGACGAAGTGCGAACCCTCTCCACCCGCACCCAGAAGGCAACCGAGCAGATCCAGGGCAGCATACAGCAGCTCCAGCAGACGCTGGGGCGCTGGCGCGGCATGATGCAGGAGAATCTGCAACAGACACGCGAGTGCGCTCAGATGACCCGGGAGGGATCGGCCAACCTCCATACCGTACTGGAGGAGATCGAGCTGGTGACTGCATTTTCTACCCAGATCGCCACCGCCGCCGAACAACAACAGACAGTGGTGGAGGAGATCAATCGCAACATTAGCCAGATCTCGGACTACTCCCGCGCCAACAGCGCCAAGATGCAGAAGGTTGATGACTCAAGCCGCGAACTGCTGGAGCGAGCCCAACAGCTAAAGGGGTTGAGTCAGACCTTCGGTTGAAGCAGGGTTGCCGGCCATGCCGAAGAAGCGCCACAATGGCGCTTCAATTTTTATACCGGAGCCATCACCATGCCAGCCTCCCTCTCGCCAGCTCTCGACAAGGGAGCGCGCATCGAGGCGATCATCGCCCTCATCCCTGCCGGCAAGGTGGCCAGTTACGGTCAGGTGGCCGATCTGGCTGGGCTGCCCGGACGGGCAAGACTGGTAGGCAAGGTGCTGCGGGAAACCGACAAGGTACTGCCGTGGCATCGGGTGCTGGGCGCAGCAGGCACTATCTCCTTACCAAAAGGGTCGGCTGGCTTCGACAGACAGGCGGGATTGCTGCAGGAAGAGGGCGTGCCCGTGATTGGTGGGCGGGTCAGAATGAAGGAGTGGCAATGGCAGCCCGACCTGGCCGAGCTGCTTTTTCTACTGCCGTTTTGAGGGGGGCACTGCCAGATCACTCCAGCGGTGCCAGGATCTCCTCACTGCGCACCTGCACCGGTATAGTCTCGTCCTCGCGCTGCAGCAGCACAAGCAGGCTCTGTCGGTCCACCTCCAGCACATAGGCAGCCCCTTCCCGGGTCATGCAGCTCATGCCCGGCCGGATCTCGTTAATCTCCATCTCAACCTCCTTGTCTACTTCGCGATTGACGACAGCTGCACTCCTTGCAGCTGTCTCAGTATACCCTTATCCATAAGCAAAGAGGCCCCTGGTCGGGGCCTCTTTGTCATCAGGCTTTCTTCGCCTTCGGCAAACTCTCTTGCCAGGTACCGTTGTCGTAGTGAGCGGTCCAACCGGTCGCCTTGCCGTTGACCTCGCTCATCACGTACTGCTCCTTGGTCTTTCGACTGAAGCGCACGATGGCGGGGTTGCCGTCCGGATCGGTGAGCGGGGCTCCCGCCAGATACTTGTGCTTGGCGGAGATGCGATCCTTGAAGCGCTTGAGCTCTTCCACCAGCGGCGCGCGAGTCTCGCGGGATTTGGGGAAGTTGCTGGCTGCCAGGAACAGACCGGCAGCACCGTCACGCAGCACGAAGTGAGCATCGGACTGGGTGCACTTGAGCTCCGGCAACGGTACCGGATCTTCTTTCGGCGGCGCGATGTCGCCGTTTTTCAGGATCTTGCGGGTGTTCTTGCAAGTCTCGTTGGTGCAGCCCATGTACTTGCCGAAACGACCGTTCTTGAGCTGCATCTCGCTGCCGCAGCGGTCGCACTCGATACTCGGCCCTTCGTAGCCCTTGAGCTTGAACTGGCCCTTCTCGATTTCGTAGCCATCGCAGTCCGGGTTGCGACCACAGACGTGCAGCTTGCGGCTGTCATCGATGATGTAGGCATCCATCGCTGTGCCACAGACACCGCAACGGTGCTTGGCACGCAGCGCCTCGGTTTCCGCCTCTTCGCCGTCAGTGGCGGAGACAAACTCATCGGCAGAGACCAGGTTGATGGTCTTCTTGCAGCGCTCTTTCGGCGGCAGTGCATAGCCGGAGCAGCCGAGGAAGACGCCGGTGGTGGCGGTACGAATACCCATCTTGCGGCCACAATCCGGGCAGTCGATGTCGGTCATCACCATCTGGTTGGCACGCATGCCGCCCTCTTCGGGCGCCTTGTCGGCCTTCTCCAGCTCCTGGGTAAACTCGGCGTAGAAGCTGTCCAGCACCTTCTTCCACTCCAGGCTCCCTTCAGCGATGCCATCGAGCTTGTCTTCCATCTTGGCGGTGAACTCGTAGTTCATCAGCTCGACGAAGTTCTCCACCAGACGATCGGTGACGATCTCACCCATCTTCTCGGCGAAGAAACGGCGGCTCTCGACCCGCACATAACCACGATCAACGATGGTGGAGATGATGGAGGCGTAGGTAGAGGGACGGCCGATGCCGCGTTTTTCCAGCTCGCGCACCAGCGCAGCTTCGGTAAAACGGGCAGGCGGCTTGGTAAAGTGCTGGCGCGGATCCAGCTTGACCAGTTTCAGCACCTCGCCCACGGTGACCGCAGGCAGCTGGCTATCTTCACCCTTGCGACCCATCGGCGGCAGCGCCTTGGTCCAACCGGCGAAGCGCAGGGTACGACCACGGGCCTTGAGCTCGAACTCACCCGCCTTGACGGTCAGGGTGGAAGAGTCGTACTGAGCGGGGGTCATCTGGCAGGCAACGAACTGACGCCAGATGAGATCGTACAGACGCATGGCATCCGGCTCCATCCCTTCCAGCATCTCGGCAGTCACCTGTACGTTGGAGGGACGGATCGCTTCGTGCGCTTCCTGGGCATTGGCCTTGGCGCCATACAGATTCGGCTCGGCTGGCAGATAGGCCGCGCCATACTGCTCGCCGATATATTCACGCACCGCTTCAACCGCCTCTTTGCTGAGGTTGGTGGAGTCGGTACGCATATAGGTGATGTAACCCGCTTCATAGAGACGCTGGGCCATCATCATGGTCTTCTTGACCCCGAAGCTCAGACGGGTAGAGGCCGCCTGCTGCAGGGTGGAGGTGATAAACGGCGCGGATGGCTTGGAGCCGGTCGGCTTGTCTTCCCGGTTAACGACCTTGTAGTCGACCCCTTCCAGGGCTGCGACAGCGGCGAAGGTCTCGGCCTGGGTCACCGGCTTGAAGTCGGCACCGTTGCGGCTGACCACTTCCATCCGCAGATCGCTCTTGTCTGCGGTCAGCAGGTCGGCATTGAGATCCCAGAACTCAACCGGAACAAACGCCTTGATTTCGCGCTCTTTATCGACGATGAGACGCACCGCAACGGACTGTACCCGACCGGCAGAGAGGCCACGAGCCAGCTTTTTCCACAGCAGCGGGGAGACCATGTAACCCACCACGCGGTCGAGGAAACGACGAGCCTGCTGGGCATTAACGCGGTCAATATTGAGTTCGGACGGCTGGGCAAACGCCTCCTTGATGGCGCTCTTGGTGATCTCGTTGAACACCACGCGCTTGTAGCGGCTGTCGTCGCCACCGATGATCTCGCGCAGGTGCCAGGCGATCGCTTCTCCTTCTCTATCCAAGTCGGTTGCGAGATAGATGGTGTCGGCTTTCTCGGCCAGACTTTGCAACTCGCTGACCACCTTCTCCTTGCCGGGCAAAATCTGGTAGTTAGCCTGCCAGCCAGCGGTCGGATTGATACCCATCCGGGCAAACAGGGCCTTGCGATCCTTGGCAGCCTTCTCGGATTCGCTCAACTTGATGCCGCGAATGACAGGTTTCTTGGGCTCGGTGCTGGCGCTGCCGCTGGTGGGCAGATCGCGAACATGACCCACGCTGGATTTCACCACGTAGTCCTTGCCCAGATATTTGTTGATCGTCTTGGCCTTGGCCGGAGACTCCACTATGACCAGTGATTTGCCCATGCTGTAACTATTATCCTCATTGCACCCGACGGGGTTGGTGTGCGGTTTTGTGGGGCTGTATAAGAGATTTGGCGCGAAAAAGCAATCTTGTGAGCAAATTTGCCTGACCAGCCCGAACCACACGGCTTCTTTTATTGCTTCTTTATTTATTAATGCGAAGGCAACAGGCCGGACGCAACCGCTTTTTCAATTTTCTGCCATACCGCCCCTCTTTTTATATCTGAAACGACATAAAAACGTCTGCTGGTTACCGGCTTGTTACAAAAACATAAAATCTCTTTATAATGGCCCAACCCCGACGCATTGCGCGCGGAAGGAACCGCTACCCATCATAAAAATCGAAAGGATGTACTCAATGAAGCACTTCGAGGTCAATTTCGACGGTCTGGTCGGCCCGACTCATAACTATGCTGGCCTCTCCTACGGCAACGTTGCCTCCCAGAGCAATGCCCAGGAGGCTTCCAATCCGAAAGAGGCCGCCAAACAGGGGCTGCGCAAGATGAAGGCGCTGACCGAGCTTGGCATGACCCAGGGGGTACTGGCGCCACAAGAGCGTCCCGATCTCGCCACCCTGCGCCGCCTAGGCTTCACCGGCAACGATGCCCGGGTGCTGGAGCAGGCCGCCAAACAGGCTCCCGCCGTACTGGCTGCCTGCTATTCGGCTTCCAGCATGTGGACTGCCAACGCCGCCACCGTCTCCCCCAGTGCCGATACCCAGGATGGCCGCATTCACTTCACCCCCGCCAACCTGACCAACAAGTTTCACCGCTCCCTGGAGCCCGACGTCACAGGTCGCATCCTGCGAGCCGTGTTCAACAATGATCGCCACTTCAGCCACCACCTCCATCTGCCGGAGAATGACCACTTCGGCGACGAGGGGGCGGCCAACCACACCCGCCTCTGCCGTGCCTATGGCGAGGCGGGGGTCGAGCTGTTTGTCTATGGCCGCAGCGCTTTTGACTACTCCCGCCCGGCGCCGAAGCGCTATCCGGCCCGCCAGACTCTGGAGGCAAGCCAGGCCATCGCCCGCCTGCATGGCCTTGGCGAGGAGAGCGTGGTGTTTATTCAGCAAAACCCAGAGGTGATCGATCAGGGGGTATTCCACAACGACGTGATCGCGGTGGGTAACCAGAACGTGCTCTTCTTCCACCAGCAAGCGTTCCTCAACACCGAAGCGGTGCTGACTGAAATCCGCGGCAAGTTTGGCGAGGGGGATTTGCACTTTATCGAAGTGCCAACTGCCGAGGTATCCGTGCTGGATGCGGTGAAATCCTACCTGTTCAACACCCAGATCCTCACCCTGCCGAGCGGTGAGATGGCCATCATCGCCCCCACCGAGTGCCGCGACAATCCGGCGGTGTCGGCCTATCTTGGCAAGCTGCTGACGCAGGAGACCCCGATCAAGGCGGTCCACTATATGGATGTGAAACAGAGCATGCGCAATGGCGGCGGCCCGGCCTGCCTGCGACTGCGGGTTGCCATGAACGATCAGGAACTCGCTGCGGTCAATCCGGCCTGCCTTATCAACGACAGCCAGTTTGCCCGCCTCGATGGCTGGGTCGATCGCCACTACCGCGACCGCCTGACCCTCGACGATCTGAGGGATCCGGCACTGGTGCAGGAGTCCCGCAGCGCACTGGACGAGCTGACCCAGATCCTGAAACTGGGTTCGGTCTACCCGTTCCAGCGCTAGATGTAATGCCCGGGAAGACCGCCGACGCTGGCGGTCTTCTGCTATTTCCCTTCTCTTCAGCGCGATCGCCAACTTGCACGGATGCTGTTTTGTGCAGAAAAGCAGCGCACAACTTGCTGATAAGCTTGAATTTTGAGCTGGATGTATCAAAAAATCGACGAACAGTCATTTTTTACTGCCAGATGCCTCATCAAGGGGTTCACAAAGCCTCTGGATCTGATAGTATGCGCCTCGCACTTGGGGAGGGGTTCCCGAGCGGCCAAAGGGATCAGACTGTAAATCTGACGGCTCTGCCTTCGAAGGTTCGAATCCTTCTCC